>NZ_DDYV01000319.1:0-11855 GCF_002348205.1 Desulfobacter sp. UBA2225
ACAATTTAAATGCGTTTGCCCTGGCTCGGGGATGATACAATTTGATTTACAGGGTGTTTAGTGTTAATTCATTAGCATTCATCTTATTGAATTGGAAGGTTTCTTATTGAAAGACAACCAAAACAGAGTTGACACCATTCTTTGTAAACTAAAAGATAAGGGTCACAAGATAACGCCCCAGCGGCTCGCCATTATAAAAATCCTGGCGAAAAGCGTGGATCACCCCAGTGCTGAAATGATACACGAACAACTTAAAGCAAATTTTCCAACCATGAGTCTTGCAACTGTGTATAGAAATATCTGCGTTATCAAATCCTTTGGTGAAGTTCTTGAACTTGGTTTTCCCGACGGGTCCAACCGGTATGACGGGAAGAAACCCTATCCGCATCCCCATATTATCTGTACCAAGTGTGGTAAAATTGTTGACCCGGATTTGGACAGCCTGGATGAGATGAAAAACGAGGTTGCCAGGGAGACCCGTTTTAAAATATTTAATCATCGACTGGATTTTTTCGGCATTTGCAGCGACTGCCAGGCCAAAGAAGAATAAGCTCAATTCCCTTACTGTTTTGCTGTAACCCGTACAAAAATTGGCATCTGACAGCAATATTTTTATTTTGAAGCGTTTATAAAAAGTCTGTTTAAAAATTTTTATTGGTTTTTTTTTATTTTTGGATTAGAGTAGCAAATGATAATCGTTATCATTTGATATGCTTTATCATTAAAGGTGTCCCCAAATAACGTACATTATTTAAAGGAGATCTGTTATGAATGAAAAAGGAAAATGCCCGGTTACCGGTAAAAGCACAGGAGACTTCACAGCCAAGGGAAAGTCCAATCGCGACTGGTGGCCTAATCAATTAAATTTGAAAATACTTCACCAGCATGACCGGAAAAGCAATCCCATGGGGAATTCGTTTGACTATAAGGCCGCATTTAAAAGTCTTGATCTTTCAGCCGTGAAAAAGGACCTGATTGATTTAATGCGCGATTCCCAGGAGTGGTGGCCGGCAGATTACGGCCATTATGGCCCGTTGTTCATCCGGATGGCCTGGCACAGCGCCGGTACCTATCGTACCATGGATGGCCGGGGCGGCGCCGGCACGGGCAACCAGCGGCTTGCCCCGTTGAACTCCTGGCCGGATAACGTAAACCTTGATAAGGCGCGAAGACTTTTGTGGCCCGTGAAAAAGAAATACGGCAACAAAATTTCCTGGGCCGATCTCATGGTGCTGGCCGGAACCTGCGCCATTGAATCCATGGGGCTGAAACCCTTTGGATTTGCCGGCGGGCGTGAAGACGTATGGGAACCCGAGGAGGATATCTACTGGGGGGGGGAAGAGGAGTGGCTGGCCACCAGCGATAAACCCAAAAGCCGGTATTCCGGGGAACGTGATCTTGAGAATCCTTTGGCTGCCGTACAGATGGGCTTAATTTATGTAAATCCGGAAGGGCCGGACGGCAATCCGGATCCGGTTGCCTCCGGGATTGATGTGCGGGAAACCTTTGCCCGGATGGCCATGAACGACGAAGAGACCGTGGCCCTGGTGGCCGGGGGCCACACATTCGGCAAATGCCATGGCGCCGGCGATGCGGCGCTGTTGGGACCGGAACCCGAGGCGGCCCCCCTCGAAGAGATGGGGCTGGGATGGAAAAGCAGCCACGGTAGGGGCAAAGGCGGCGACACCATCGGCAGCGGTATCGAAGGCGCCTGGAAGCCCAATCCTACCCAATGGGACATGGGATATTTCAAGGTGCTGTTTAAATACGAATGGGAACTGGTCAAAAGTCCGGCCGGTGCCAACCAGTGGCTGGCAAAGGATGTTGAGGATGAAGATATGGTGGTAGATGCCCATGATCCATCCAAAAAGCATCGCCCCATGATGACCACCGCGGACCTCTCCCTGCGGTTTGATCCGATTTACGAACCCATTTCCAGGAATTTTCTTGCGAACCCGGAGGCGTTTGCCGATGCCTTTGCCCGGGCGTGGTTCAAGCTTACCCATCGCGATATGGGCCCCAAGGCCCGGTATCTTGGCCCTGATGTTCCCCAAGAGGATTTGATCTGGCAGGATCCGGTGCCCCAGGCAGACCATGAGCTTGTTGACGCCAGGGATATCGCCGAACTTAAACGAAAAATTTTGGGCACGGGACTGACTGTTTCCCAGCTGGTCTCCACGGCCTGGGCTTCTGCGTCAACCTTTCGCGGCTCGGACAAACGCGGCGGGGCGAATGGAGCACGTATCCGTTTAGCGCCCCAGAATGGATGGGCTGTGAATGAGCCGGATCAGCTTACTGCTGTACTTAATACCCTTGAAGGGGTTCAGCAGGCGTTTAACACCAGCCAGACCGGAGGGAAAAAAGTCTCCATGGCGGATCTGATTGTGCTGGGAGGATGCGCCGGTGTTGAAAAGGCAGCGGCTGATGCCGGATTTGAGGTCACGGTGCCCTTCTCCCCGGGGCGTACGGATGCCTCAGCAGCGCAGACCGATATTGACTCCTTTTCCGTACTCGAACCCGTGGCCGACGGGTTTCGCAACTATCTTAAAAAAAGATATGCGGTTCCGGCAGAGGAGTTGCTGGTGGACAAAGCCCAACTGCTGACATTGACTGCTCCGGAGATGACCGTTCTCATTGGAGGCCTGCGTGTCTTGGATACCAATTTCAAGCAGGTTCGGCACGGCATTTTAACCCAGCGTCCAGGCATTTTGACCAATGATTTTTTCGTCAATCTATTGGACATGGGGACGGTTTGGGCACCGGATACAAAAGACGATACGGTGTTTGAAGGCCGTGACCGGACAACCGGTGAACTGAAATGGACCGGTACCCGTGTGGATCTGGTGTTTGGTTCAAACTCCCAGTTGCGGGCGCTTTGTGAAGTGTATGCCGGCGCGGATGCCCAGGAAAAATTTGTAACTGATTTTATTGCGGCCTGGGATAAGGTCATGAATCTTGACCGGTTTGATCTTGCTTGACCCGTTTGATCTTGCCTGAGGCTGACAGGCAATTTTGAAACGGTGAAGACTATTCCCTCAAAAAAGGTGGTGTTTCAAGATCTCTTGGAACATCGCCTTTTTTTGTTTGATATATATAAATTCTATATTTTTATGTAATAGTTCTATATACAGAAACAAAAAGGGTTGACAAAAATCTTATAACCATCGTAGGAGTCTGGTCCAATCAGGTTTTGTTCGGCATTTTTTAGTATATTTTTAAAAAGGAGAGAAAGATGAAAAAAACTATTGTAGTTTTGGCGGCACTTGCTCTAATGATGGGTTCTGCCTATGCAGCAGAGTGGAATTTTTATGGAAGTGCCCGTATAGCTACCTTTTGGGATGATACTGACATCATTTCAGGCGATGACGGCAATACACAATATTCTGAATACCTTCAGGTGAACTCCCGTATCGGTGCAAACGTTAAAGTCTCCGAGGAACTGACCGGACGTTTTGAATATGGGGCTTCCGGTGGAAACGCCAATATTCGTTTGCTTTATGGGCAATGGGACTTTGGTGCCGGTAAATTGACCGTAGGTCAGGACTACGCGCCGATGTCCTGGCTCTGGTCCAACCAGGTCTATGGCCATGATGGTGATCTGCTGGCACAGGGTGCTCTCTATTCCCATCGCGCGGCTCAACTTCGTCTGGATTTCGATGGTTTTAAAATTGCTTTTCTTAACCCGGACACTACTGTAAACAACAACGGTGTAGGCTATGCCGGAGATGACCAAGTCATTATTCCTGCCATTGAAGTTGGTTATACCCTTGACCTTGACATGGTTGTTCTGGACTTTGGTGCCGGTTACAGTACCTTTGAGACCACTGTTGGTTCGGACGAGGAGGATGTTCATTCCTATGTTCTGGCTTTAGGCGCTCAGTTTAACACGGCGGGTTTCTTCATGAAAGGCGATGTCTACTATGGTCAAAACGCCGGTAACTTAATCTGGATTTCTGTTGACGGCGACACCGCCATAAATGACGGTTTTGCAGAAGTCTCCGGTGGAAAACTGATTGATAACGAATGCATTGGTTTGATGCTGGTTGCCGGTTATAAAATTAATGACACCTTTACCGTTGAAGCCGGTTACGGTTATAATCAAACCGACCTTGATGACAATGATGAAGATGAAGATGAATCGGCTACATATTATATTAACACCACCATCAATCTTGCCCCCGGCGTGTTCGTTGTTCCTGAAATTGGTTTCTTGGACGGTAGTGAAGACGGCGACACTGAAATTTTTTACTACGGCATGAAATGGCAGATCAACTTCTAATGATCTAATGATTTAAACGGATACGACAAAACCTGAGGGTTTCCAGACTTGATCTGCCCATAAAAATATATGCTGCAATCTTGAGAAAAAGTATTATCTCCCAAAAGTTGCGAACCCTTCCGGCGTTTTCAGCGAAGGCGGTTTTGGGAAGGAAGTGGGAAACCAGATTTCTTTAAGGACAGAGAGGAAGCGTTATCTTCAAGATATCAAGGTTAAAGCGGCCGTTGGCTGCACCAGAATCTTGCTAACTAAAGAAGATGGCGCTTTTTTATTAACAGCCTGTTGCGGGGCGTAATCAAACAATCTTGGTGTCAAAAAAATTAGGCCGCCTGCGCGTTCTTTTGCCTTGACACCGGCAGGTACAGGTTTATATGTTTTCTGGTAGGTGTGAGTTCAGCCAACTGATATGTAATCAAGGAGCGTTTATATGGTGATTGAAAAATTTCTTGAACTTAAAGAGAACTTTGAACTGGAAAAGTATGTCAGAAATATGGATTTTGATAAAAAGAACTGCTGCTCATTTTATGGATCACCCAAGAAACACCCATATGGAAAAGAGCGCGTGATTTTGGTGGCGGATCCATTTGGTGAGCACACCTTTTACTATGATTTTAAACTAAAAGATATTTTGTCAATAGAGGAGCAGGGCTGTATTACAAGTCCGGCAGGGGATTCGGTTGCCATGGTCCGCCTATGGGTAAAAAAGGGCAGCGTCGGACTGCAGTGTACCCCGTTTGCCGTGGGACAAACCATTTGAGTTGATCAAGGACTTTTACCCTTTCTAATATAAAAATACTGCCGTTGACATTTGATACAAAGAACGGCAGTATGTAGGAAAACCTTTTGAATAAAGGATTTTTCTTGTCATGACGCCATCCATTCCCAATACCATGAAAGCCCTGGTAAAGGCCCAGCCCAAAGAAGGGCTCTGGCTGCAAGATATACCGGTTCCCGGCATCAGCCACAACGACGTGCTTATTAAAATTTTAAAGACAGCCATCTGCGGCACGGATGTGCATATTTACAACTGGGATAAATGGTCCCAAAAAAATGTGCCCGTTCCCATGCACATAGGGCACGAATTTGTGGGAAAAATTGTTGCCGTCGGTTCCCATGTAAAAGATTGCAGGCCTGGGGATCTGGTTTCCGGGGAAGGCCATATTATCTGCGGCCATTGCAGGAACTGTCTTGCCGGGCGTCGGCATCTGTGTCGGGACACAAAAGGCGTGGGCGTCAACCGGCCCGGTGCCTTTGCCCAATACCTGGCTATCCCGGTGACCAATGTGTGGTTTTGTGATGAAAAAATCCCCTTGGACATTCTTGCCTGTTTTGATCCTCTGGGTAATGCTGTTCATACCGCTTTAACCTTTGACGTTCTCGGCGAAGATGTACTGATCACGGGTGCAGGGCCCATAGGATGCATGGCAGCGGCCATTGCAAAACATGCGGGTGCCAGAAATATTGTGGTAACGGACCCGAACCCTTTTCGTTTAGGTCTTGCCAAAAAGGCAGGTGCCACTCGGGTCGTGAATCCGGAAAAAGAAAACCTGGCCCAGGTTCAAAAGGAACTTGGTATGAGAGAAGGGTTTGATGTGGCCATGGAAATGTCCGGGAGCCCTGCAGCACTCGACGCCATACTGGACAACATGTTCCACGGTGGAAAAATCGCTCTTCTAGGTATTCTGCCTGAAAAAAATCCCATGGACTGGAACAAGGTTATTTTTAATATGCTCACCATCAAAGGGATATATGGACGCCAGATGTTTGAAACCTGGTATAAAATGACCGCCATGGTTCAAAGCGGCCTTGATATTTCCCCGTTGATTACCCACAGGTTCCATTACACGGAATTTCAAAAGGGATTTGATGTGATGCGGACAGGAAAATCAGGGAAAGTGATACTGGATTGGGACTAAACTACAAAGGGCCTTGATATGACAACAGAGAAATTGGACAAAAGCCTTCAAACCGAGTTGGCCGCCCTCGCTGCTGAAGGCAGGGCAAAAGCGCCAGAGAGAATTATTACGGAATATATCCCCCCAACAAACGATTCAGGTCCAAGATACCGGCTCGCAGGATCCAGCAGAGAATATANNGAGAATATATCCGGCTCAATTCAAACTCCTATCTGTCTTTATCCGCCCATCCGGCGCTTATTCAGGCGGCTGACCAAGCAACGCGTGAATTTGGTGTGGGCCCTGGTGCGGTGAGATTTATAGACGGAACATTTAGTTACCACGCTGCATTGGAAAAACGAATTGCCGAATTTGTCGGCATGCCTTGTGCAAAAATTTTTAACTCAGCCTATACCGCCAATTGTGGCCTGGCTTTGTCCATCTCCAGCTCAAAAACACACTGGATAGGGGACCAGCTCAATCACAATTCCATTATCAGGGCCATGCGTATTTCAAATATCCCTTCCGCCAACAAGGGTATTTTCAAACACAATGACATGGAAGATCTGAAGCGCTGCCTTGATGAGGTGCCCCCGGACATCGAACGCGTCGTGGTCATTTTTGACGGTATTTTTTCCATGCGTGGCGATTTTGCCCCCATTGACGAAATCCTCAACGTCTGCAAACCCTATGACGACAAATTTAAGGACGGAGTTATAACCGTTGTGGACGACTCCCACGGCATCGGTGCCTATGGCGCAACAGGCCGGGGCACCAGCGAGCATACAGGCGTCCGGCCAGACGTCATTGTCGGCACTTTCGGCAAAGCCTTCGGGGTTAACGGCGGCTTCATCGCAGCAAGTGATACCATTATTGAAGCGGTTCGACAAAAGGCAGATACATATATCTATACCAACCCTTTAAGCGTTGCAGACTGTGCCGCGGCCCTGGCCGCCATTGATATTTGTGACAGTGACCAGGGTCTGGACCTGCTGGATCATTTAGGCACAATAACCACAGTTTTTCGAGACGGTCTTAGGAATATGGCCCTTGAATCAATTGAAGGTCCTCATCCCCTGGTACCGCTCATGGTCAGGGATACCGCCAGAACCCATGATCTGGTAAATTTTCTTTACGAAAACGGTGTGCTCGTGGTGGGCTTGACCTTTCCGGTTGTTCCCAAAGGAGATGAAACCATACGGTTTCAGATCAACGCANNCCTGCCATACCCATGCGGATATTGATGATGTCCTGGGGTTGATCAAGGTTTTCGTCAACAAGGTTATACCTCAAGTACCGCAAAATGTCCGGGTTACCCGTTCTTCATCGGCCGGAGTCTGGGCATAATCGGTAAATTTCGACTGTTCAGTAAAAGGATTTTCATAAAGCGCTGTCAGCAGGTGTACCTGACTGAAATCATCTCTGGCTTCCGCATCCGCAATCGCCTTGTGAATCCGGTGATTTCTGGGAATGAAAAGGGGATTGATCCGGTTCATTTTTGCCTGAATGACGTCAGGACTATTTTCTTGAGCCAGGCGCTTCCGCCATGATTCAAGCCAGGCAGAAATAGCATCCGGCGCTTTGAAAAGTTTTTGAAATTGCGGCGTCATGGTTGAGCCGTCCGTGATTTGATCTGCCAGATAGCGAAATGTCAGGGTAAAATCTGTTTTTTGACTCTGCATGAGAGCAAGCAGTTCCCCAAGAAGGGAAAAATCCTGGTCCCCTGGTTTTTCTATTCCGATTTTTTTGAGCAAACCAACCTTTTGGGCGTGAAGAAATTCTTGTTCAAACGCAGTTAAGGCGGCATCAATCACATCCATTGCCTCTTCATCTGTTTTACCTAAAAGCGCTTGTAAAGAAATGCCAAGAGCGTGCAGATTCCACTTCATAATGGCGCCCTGGTTGGCATAACGGTATCTTCCCATGGTATCAATGGAACTGAAGACCATGTTCGGGTCATAATAATCCATAAAGGCACAAGGCCCATAATCAATGGTCTCTCCTGAAATTGAGGTGTTGTCCGTATTCATGACCCCGTGAATAAATCCAAGCTGCATCCATTTGGCCACAAGCCTGGCCTGCCTTGTGGCAACCGATGAAAAAAATTGCCTGTATTGGTCTTTTGTTTCCAAAATTTCAGGGTAATGGCGGGCAATCACGTAATCGGCAAGCTCGCCAATTGCCGCTTCATCTCCCCGGGCGGCAAAATACTCGAAACTGCCCACCCGGACAAAACCCGATGCGACCCTGGTCATAACGCCCCCCGGATGTATTCCATCCTCGCGCAGGATTCGTTCTCCTGTGGAGACGATTGCAAGGGCCCTGGTGGTGGGCACCCCTAACGCGTGCATGGCCTCACTGACAATGTACTCACGGATTACAGGCCCCAGAGGCGACTTGCCGTCCCCGCCCCGGGAAAACCGTGTTCTGCCGGAACCTTTGAGTTGAACATCAACGCGTTTACCGTCCGGGGTGATCTTTTCTCCGAGCAGAATGGCCCGGCCATCGCCAAGCTGGGGCACAAATCTGCCAAACTGATGCCCGGCATATGCCATGGCAACAGGTGTGGAATCTGCAAAAATAAGATTTCCTGCCAGACAATCTGTCAGTTCCGGCGTCTCTTGAGTAAAATTAAACCCCAGTTCACGGCCCAGTTTCCAGTTGTATTTTTGCAACACAGGGTCGTGTACGGTTTCGGGCGTAATGGGTTCATAAAATTTTTTCGGAAGCGTTGCAAAACTGTTTTTAAATCCCGCGTTAAGGGTTGACACTGCAGGTTCTTTTTCCATGTATGCGCTCCTTGTTTGGCTTTCATGAAATATTTCATTATTCATTATTAATAAAGATAATGCATGAATATGGAGAAGTCATCATTCGTGTCCGTTTCTTTATGCAGCTTTTGCTCAAAGATATCCGCATTGTCGGATTTTTCAGACCCATTATCGACCCGACTCCCAAAGGCACCAGGGACCATGATATTGATCTGGTGCTTTCCAATTTTAACATTGGGTTGCAGTATGAGGAAACCTATGCCTATACCCTGGAAGAGGCCAAGCAGATGGTCAATTCCGGCCGCCAGACAGAGATGATGGAAACTATTTTGAACAAGTTTAAGGCCCTTGAGGAAAAAAGCAGTTTTGTCCTGTGCGAGGGCACTGATTTTGCGGCCGGTTCCGAGGCCTTTGAATTTGATATCAATGCCGGGATTATAGCAGACCTGGGCTGTCCGGCGCTGGTGATCTCCAATGGATATGAAAAGGATGCCGAACAGGTGATAACATCGTGTCAGCTGGCTGTGGAAAGTCTATGCCAAAAAGGGGTGGATCTGCTGACCGGCATGGATACCTATACGGCGATCAAGGCTGTTGACCAAATTTACGGCAGGATTTCCCCGAACGATCCCCAACGCATTGCTCTGGCGTTAGGTGTTTTTGAGGCAAATGTGGATGCCGGCTCCTTAAGGCAGCGCCTGGCAGCCAGAAAGTCGGTACGCATCACCCCCTATATGTTTGAATACAGCCTTATTGAAAAAGCCAAAAAGAACCGCCAGCATATTGTGCTGCCCGAAGGCAACAGCGACAGGGTGCTTAAAGCCGCTGACATTATTTTGCGGCGGTCATTTTGCGATATCACCATTTTAGGCAGGCATGAAGCGGTTGAACGCAGGGTCAAGGAGCTGGGGCTGAACCTGTCCCAGGCCCAAATTATCCAGCCCGATGCAAGCCCCTGGCTGGACGAGTATGCCCAGAGCTATTTTGAATTGCGCAAACACAAGGGCGTGACCCTGGACATGGCCAGGGACACCATGGCTGATCCGTCGTATTTCGGCACCATGATGGTGCATAAAGGAAGTGTCGACGGCATGGTGTCAGGCTCGGTGAACACCACGGCCACACCATTCTTCCCGCATTCCAGATCATCAAAATCTTGCCCGGATCCTCCATTGTGTCGTCTGTTTTCCTCATGTGCCTCAAGGACAGGGTCCTGGTTTTTGGCGACTGTGCCGTTAACCCCAATCCCACGGCTTCCCAGCTGGCCGAAATTGCGGTGACTTCAGCCGGGACCGCTTCCATTTTTGGCATTGAACCCCGGGTGGCAATGCTCTCCTATTCCACCTGATCTTCAGGAACGGGTGCAGATCTAGAAAAGGTTATCCAGGCCACGGCCATGGCCAAGCTGCCCGACTCCCAGGTGGCCGGACGGGCCACTGTATTTATTTTTCCCGATTTGAACACCGGTAACAATACGTACAAGGCTGTCCAGCGGGCTTCGGAAAAGGCTGTGGCCATCGGCCCCATACTCCAGGGGATGAAACGGCCCATTAATGATTTAAGCAGGGATGTACCATACAGGATATTGTGAATACCGTGGCGATTACAGCCATCCAGGCACAGGCCGGGAAAAACGAAATTTAAGAAAAAAGCATTATGAATATTGCCGGACTGCAGCGCATGTGATATTTCCCTGGGATTCAAACTAACTGATTTCCATGGAGGAAATGTAAATATGGAAGAATGTCCCTGCGGAAGCAACCTTGCTTATGCCGAATGCTGCGAACCCGTCATTACCGGAACAGAGTCTGCCCGGACTGCACAACAACTGATGCGCGCCCGTTATAGCGCCTATACAAAGGTTGATACGGATTTTATTTTTAACACCACCCATCCGGATCACCGGGAGGGGTACGATCATGCCAGCACAAAATCATGGGCGCAAAATTCCGAATGGCTGGGCCTTGAAATTGTTGCAACAGAAGCCGGCTGTTCCGAAGACCAGGAAGGCACGGTTGAATTTATAGCCACTTACCGGACAAACGGCACTGTTCAAAATCATCATGAGCTTGGCCGATTTTCAAAGCAGGACAATACATGGTTGTTCACCACCGGTGAGATGGTGAAACCCAAACCTGCTGTTTCCACCAAGGTGGGCCGGAATGAACCCTGTCCGTGCGGCAGTGGGCGCAAGTACAAGAAATGCTGCGGTAAATAAAAGACATTTTTAAAGATACAAGTTCCGTAATCTGACATGGGCCCGGACCCGCTTTCCTGGAATCCGGGCTCATGTCGTTTTAAAACGTAATGATCTTGTATCCTTTTTCGATAAACGCGCCCATGGAAGGATGGTTGGCCATATCCCCAACCAGGGGAATGCCTTCCTTTTCAATGGGAGCAAGGGCGTCAAGTTTGGTTGCACAGGCCTTGCAAGCCCCGTAGATAAGGCCGGCCTCTTTGGCTTTTTTGTAAAGGGGATTTAAAAAATGTCCGGATTCCGACATGGGCCCCGCAAGTTTGACAGATTCTCCCTCCAGAACAATGAGTCCTTCCTGGCCCCGCCGTTTTAGGTCAAGTGCATTGAGAAGCACGTGGACAAAGCATAAAGGGTCTCCCCGAAATGCAAACAATACGGTTTTTTCCATGATAAACCTCCTGATTTTGAATTTTTATAACAGCCATGGGCTGACCTGACATATCAACTGCCAGGCATAGCCCACAACAAAGCTTGAAAGATGTGAGTAGTGAGTAGTGAGAAAACAGCTTGTTTCTCCCCATTCGCTCATTTGATATAAAGTATCTCTAAATTTCAAGTTGCGTATAAATAGAAGAGTCTAATCCCAACTTTTGGATAATTTGTTTTTGCAAATCCGATAATGGTTTCAATCAGGGCAAACGCATTAAAATTTT
>NZ_DDYV01000159.1:0-4797 GCF_002348205.1 Desulfobacter sp. UBA2225
CCTACTCCACCGGCTGCACCAAGGAAATGCACATTGCCCAGGAGGTCCAAAGAGAAAACCCGGAAATGCAGCTGATAGGACCTGCTGTGGAAAAATTCATGCGCAGGGATGAGTATGGGGTGGGCTCCATGTATGATCAACGCCTGGCCGAAATACGGGAGAGACGGATGTCGGATCGACGACAGTGCGGGTGCCATGTATGATCAACGCCTGGCCGGGATATAAAGGAGAGTATTTTATATGGCTATTTTCGAATATAACGGGCTGACTGCCTCCGGCAGAAAAAAATCAGGCATCATAGATGCTGAAAATCATGATGCCGCCCAGGATGATTTGAAACAAAAAGGCATTTTCCCCATCTCAATTCAGCGAATTGAATCAGGCGCCGGCCGCATTAAAACGAAAAAAGAGGCATCCATGGGAAAAAACGTTAACCTGCCATCCTTTTTCTCTTCTGTAAAATCTTCGGAAATCAGCATGATCACACGCCAGCTGGCCACGCTTCTTACAGCGGGATTTCCCTTGCTCAAAGCCGTTGCCACCCTGGTGCCCCAGAGCAGAACCAAGGCGTTTAAGCGCGTCCTGTCCAGGATCAAGGACGCCATTGAAGAGGGCAACAGCTTTGCCGATGCGCTAGGTGCCCACCCCCAGGTCTTTTCTGCGGTATACATAAACATGGTCAAAGCAGGCGAAGCCTCGGGCACCTTAGAGGTTGTGCTGGAACGGCTGGCCGATTTCAGTGAGAAAAGAGAGGAGACAAAAAAGAAGATCCAAGCGTCTCTTGCCTATCCCTTATTCATGGCGGTCATTGGATTTCTTGTACTTGTGTTTCTTTTGACCTTTATTGTCCCCAATATTACAAAAATCTTTACGGATATGAACCATGACCTGCCCATGCCCACCCAGATGCTTCTTGGTATCAGCGGCATGGTAAAAGCGTGGTGGTGGCTGATCATTCCTGCACCGTTTTTCGCCCTATTATGCCTGTACGGCATCCGAAGAACCGACAGGGGGGGGCGCATTCTGGACCGGATCATTTTATCCCTGCCGGTTTCCGGCAACCTGACCAGACAGCTGATTGCATCCCGATTTTCCAGGACATTAGGATCTTTGCTTGACAACGGGGTGCCGCTTTTAACAGCCCTGGGGATTACCAGAACCATTTCCGGCAACCGGGTGATTGCCGAGCTGATCGAAAAATGTGCCCAGACAGTGGAACAAGGCGGCAGTCTTGGTTCTGTTCTGGAAAAAAATTCAGCCTTTCCGAACCTTGCGGCCCAGATGATCAAGGTGGGAGAAAAAAGCGGTGAAATGGAAAAAATGCTGGAAAAATCAGCAGAACTGTTTGAAAGAAATGTTCAGACAGCCATAACAGCAGCCACCTCAATCATCGAGCCTTTGATCATTCTTATCATGGGCGTGGTGATCGGATTTATCATCCTTGCGGTTTGTTTGCCAATATTTGAAATCAATCAGTTAATAGGATGAGGTGGCCGATAAATTATAGTTTGGCCTTTAAGCCGTAAAACCCAATCCTTCAGGTTTGGGAGATAAGATTTCTTTAGCCGGTTCATTTTGCTAAATCCCGTATAGTTCTTTGAAAAAGTATCCGGGTTGCATCCAAAAAGCCGGATGCGTAAAACCTTAAGCAAAATTTATAATAGTGTCGACATAACAGGAGGATTATGAAACAGATTGAAAGCACGGGAATGACCCGACGCGACTTTTTGCACAGCTGCACAGCAGCGGCCGTAACCCTGGCAGGGGCGGGACTTTTCCAGGGGTGCGCCATTGATCCGGTCACAGGACAAAAACAGTTGATGCTCATGAGCCGGGATCAGGAAATATCCCTGGATAAACAACATTCGCCCTTTCAATTTTCTTCGGACTACGGTGTAACCCAGGATAAAGAACTGAACCGGTATATTTCCGGCGTGGGCAAATCCATGCTCCCCCAGGTACACCGGCCCGACATGCCCTATAATTTTCAGGTGGTCAATGCCACCTATATAAATGCCTATGCCTTCCCCGGCGGATCCATCGCCGTGACCCGGGGGATTTTACTGGAGCTTGATAATGAGGCGGAGCTGGCCTCACTTCTGGGGCACGAACTGGGGCATATCAATGCCCGGCATACGGCCGAACAGCAATCCAAAGGACAGATTTCGTCCATTCTGCTGGCAGGTCTTTCAGTGGCAGCAGAGACCCAGGGTTCGGGACTGGGTGATTGGACTCAGAAGCTTGGAGGCCTGGGACAGGGGCTGTTCCTTTCAAAATACTCACGGGATAACGAACGTGAGGCTGATGCATTAGGGCACCAGTACATGACCCAATCCGGACACAACTCCAAAGGGTTTACCGGCCTTATGGAAATGCTCAACGAAATGAATACCACAAAAACCAGTTCAACGCAGATGCTGTTTGCCACCCATCCCATGAGCCGGGAGCGGCTGGACTCTGCCAGGGACAGGGACAGCGGAATATACCGGGGCACCCACTCGCTGAGCCTGTACCGCGAGCGGTATATGGATCACACAGCGAATTTAAGGTCGCTGAAAAAGATGATTGCCAAGCTCCAGGAGGCAGATAAGTTCATGGCCAAGGAACAGTATGACCAGGCCGAAAATGCGCTGATGTCTGCACTCAGATTAAAAGACAATGATTATACGGCCCAGGTGATGACAGCCAAATGCCTGCTGATCCAAAAAAAGAATCAGGACGCCGCATACCATGCCGGGCTTGCCAAGCAGCTGTTTCCCTTGGAAAACCAGGGACATTATATTTCAGGGCTTTCCAATCTGGCTTTAAAGAAACCCATGCAGGCCTATAATGATTTTTCTGCATGCAGCAGACTGCTGCCGGGAAATCCCCAAACGACATTTTACCAGGCCTACGCCCTTGACATGGCAGGCAGAAAAGAGGCGGCAGCCCGGGAATATTCGGCCTACATCAAAGCGATTAATTATGCGTCAAATAAGTACAGCCAGTATGCGTATAAACGGCTTAAAGAATGGAATTATATTGAATAGAGAACAAACGACACAGGAACCGTTCTGCCGGGGAAAAACCAGTTTAAAGAATCATCATGCGGGAGCCAACGCCTGCCCTATCAATCCGGACAAGCCGTTCCCGGGACGGCCGTTTTGCCCCTGAAAAGCAGGCCGGACACCAGAACCGTAAAAGGTGCCACAGTGACGAGCCCAAAACTGCCCACCAGAATATTTAAAATTTCCGCTGCCACAAAAGGCGCGTTTAAAAGGTTGGCTGCGGGCAGTCCCTTGTCGATAAAAAGCATAAACATGGCAATGTGACTGCTTGTATAGGCCAGAAGCAGGGTGGTGGTCATGGTGCCGATGACGGCCCTTCCCACCCGCAGACCTGAGCGCATATGCTCCAGAAAACCGATATCGGGGTGTTTGTGTTTCAGTTCCCCCATACTGGCCGCAATATCCATGGCCAGATCCATGACCGCTCCGGAGGAGGCGATGAACACACTGGCAATAAAAATATGGGTCAGGTTCAAATCATAGTGCCCCGAATAGAGAAGGGTCTCGGCAAAAGGCCTTACTGCGCCATGAAGATGAAAGGCCGAAGTAAACCAGATCGCCAGGCCGCAGGTAAACAACACCCCCATCATGGAACCGGCAAAGGTAGCCAACCCTCGCCGGTTGAACCCGCCCACGCTCAGGGTGATCACCGCTGTGAGCAACGCCACGATCCCAACCCCGATTGACAGGGGTGGATACCCTAAAAGCAACAAAGGAAAATAAAGTTTCCACAGCACCACGGCCACAAAAACAAATGAAAGCATAGCTTTGAGACCGGTCTTGCCCGCCACCAGCAAAAGCAAACAACCAAACAATGTGATCAGGGCAATCTCAAGGCGCAGCCGGTAATGCCCTCGTGTTAGCCCATTGCGGGGCCTGCCGTCCTTACCGTAGCTGTACTCCACTAAAATGACATCACCGGTCTGGTAGATCTCATCAAACTCCATCTTACCGGTAAGCAGGTTGGCGATCTCCAATTTCTGGCCGCGGTCCGGACCACCCAAAAATTTTACGGTCAGAAGCTGCTCTTCGGTTTTAACGATCAGGTTGGTCTTTACCAGGCTGTTGTCTACGGACAAAACCTTTGCCCTGCAGTGCCGGGATTCATACGAAGCCGGCCTTTTGACCAGGTCCGTAAACATCAGCCCAATGGTAATGGCTGCTATGATCAGCAAAAACAGCCATTCATTTTTTTCGTTTGAACGCATAACCCTTCCCCCAAAAGTGAAAGCGGCGTCCACTTGGGGCGCCGCTCTATTTTCGTTTATCTGTACAAATGATTACTTGAGAACAGGCAGGCTTTCATGAACATTTAAAGCCTTGGCAATTTTTTTGGCAATATCGGTATTGTCATAGAAACCGTTGAAAAGTTCGGCATCCGCGCCGGTTGCAAAAACAGACACGGGTACACCGGTGTGAGAGTATGAGGTCCAGCCGATACTTGCGTTTTCGTTGAGGATATGAGTTAAAGTTACGGTCAAAGCTTCATAACCACCATAGAGGTAGGTGTTTTTTGCCTCGCTGTTGGTATTGCCTCCGCATACGGATTGTACATAGGCGTCATCCAGTTTTTCTTTTTGATAGTCGTTCAGATCACTGTAAACAAGGCCGAACTTTTCATAAATTTTTTCCAGCATATCCGAATCGGCAGACAGGCTACCCCGGCAGACAAACTTAGGCAATTCCTCCTGGTCAAAATAAACGAAGCTGTTGGTCTGGCCAAGAAGTTTTTCGTAGTGAGCACCGTACG
>NZ_DDYV01000264.1:0-3304 GCF_002348205.1 Desulfobacter sp. UBA2225
GTGTCTTAAGTCAACGGCATTGAGGGCGTTGTACAGGCACAATGACGATTATTTCCTCTTTGGTACCGACACGCCGTGGTACGACCAGGCGCATTATGTAAAGCTTATCCAAAATTCCGAGACCCTGACCCAGGACCAGAAAGATACGTTGTTCTTCAAAAACATACTCAAACTTATTGATCTGCCATGAAAACTATTTTTGAAAAAATAAAAAGGTCCGCCCCCCTGCCCCAACTGCCCCAGGTAATGCTCCAATTGATCCGGGCCTGCGGCAGAGAAAAGACAGATATTGACGAAGTAACCCAAATTATCTGCCGGGATGCGGCACTTACTGCAAAACTGCTGGCCATCATTGCCTCTCCCCATGTAAACCTGGCAAAACAGGTTACCACCATCAAATCTGCGGTGGTGTATCTGGGACTGGATACCGTTCGCAATATCGCCATCAGCTCTTCGGCCATGCAGTTTTTTAAATTCTCCAAACTCACAGACAACTTCAACATCAACAGATTCTGGTATCATTCGTACAAATGCGCAGTGCTGGCCCAGCGCATCGCCCGTCAAGAAAAACAGATTAATCCGGACCAGTATTTCCTGGCAGGTCTTCTCCATGATATCGGCACCCTGGTTCTCATGGCAACCTTTCCAGAGGAATACAAGGAGATTAAAGCCAGGGTAAACCAGGGACAAAACGAGTTTGAGGCCCAAACCAACATACTTAATATCGATGGCTCAAAAGTCTGTTCCTGGCTGTTCAACCAATGGAACCTGAACCCCATGGCATGTGATGCCGTGCAGTTTTTAAATCAACCCTTAACACGCATTGCCGAAGAGCTTGTCCATGTTAAGATTCTTTTCATGGCCAACCTCATGGCAGAACCGGAAAACACGGATGTGACACAGGATACACTGGTTCTGACAGACATCCCGGCCGCCGTGTTGAATGAAATCGCGGTCCAGGCTGAAAACGAAGTCCACCAAATGGCCAAAAGCCTGAACCTTGTTCTGGGTGAGCCGGAACAAGGATACAATCTTCTGGCAAAGGACCTTAAGGATGTTTCTCTGTTTTTTGGCACCCTTGACAACCTGCTCAGGGCAAGGGATGTGGCAACGCTGCTTGGGACGGTCCAACGGGGGCTGGAAATCATTTTCCATATTCCCCGAATTTTTTTCTTTCTTCAGGACAGGGAAAAGGATCTGCTCACCGGAACCTGCGCAAAAGAGGACCGCTATTACAACATTATCACAAGCATTGCCCTTGCCATGAACAACAATGCCAGCCTGGTTATAAAATCCGTCAATACAGGCATAAGCACGGCAAGTATGAACCAACAAAATCTGGCCGCATCCGATACACAGATTCTCCGCTTTCTTGAAACCCCGGCCCTTTATGCCATTCCCATTGTCGGACACAAAGGCTGTTCAGGCGCCATGGTTATCGGCGTGGACAGCGATCTTGCCCAGACCCTGGACAAAAACAAAACCCTGTTGGATCTTTTTTCACGCCAGACAGGCATCTGTCTCGAAAATCTTAATTTCCATGAGACCTATGCCGGCGATCTCAGTGATAAAAAAATGGAAGCCTATGCAACCCTGACAGACAAAGTTGTACATGAGATCAACAACCCTGTTGCCATCATTAGAAATTACCTTGAAATCCTTCAACTTAAATTGCCGGAAAAACACCCTGCCCAGGAAGAGATCACCGTTGTCAAAGAAGAGATGAGCAGGGTTTCATCCCTGCTTGAAGGGCTGACCTCATTTTCAAAACCCAGGGTGGGAGGGTCACAGCAAACCATTAATCTCAATGAGATGTGCAGCCGCGTGCTGGCAGTATTGAAAAAATCCATTCTTATGCCCAGACAGATCCGGGTTCAAACTGACCTTGACGACACCATGCCAAAGGCCACCCTGGACAGCAACGGATTGAAACAGGTGATTATCAATCTGGTTAAAAATGCAGCAGAAGCCCTTGAAAAAGGAAGCGAAATCCGATTTAAAACACGCCTTGTTCCCGGCTCAGCCAAGGTATTGATAGATGAAAAAAAAAGGCTGCCCGGTTTGGCGGAAATCACCATCCAGGACAACGGCCCGGGCATCCCCTCACATATCAAAGAACGCCTTTTTGAACCCTATAATTCAAGCAAGACAGGCACTTGCAATTCAGGACTGGGCCTTTCCATTGTGCATTCCATTGTCAGGGAAATGCAGGGACGCATTACCTGTGACAGCAGCCAGGGCAAGGGAACCTGTTTCACCATACTTATTCCCCTTGTTCCCGATACCGGCCCCAGGTTGCCTAAGGATGAGATCATGTCATGATAAAAACCGGGCAGATTATGATACAGGAAGGCCTGGTCTCCCCCGGGGACGTGTCACTGGCACTGGATATCCAGAAAAAAAACAAAAGCAACGGATTTAAGCACGGTTCCCACCTTTTGGGCATGATACTGTGCCAACTGAATCTGATCACCCCCCTGGAGAATTTTTATGTATTAAAAAAACATCACAAGCTGATCTCCGTCATGGACCGGCTGTGTGAAGGAAAAACGGCGACCCGGTCCCGGCTGGAAAAAATCAAGGCAGAGGCAGAGCGCAAGGCGATCCCTTTTATCTCTTTTCTCCTTGAAAAACAGATCATACCCAAGGCCCGGCTTCAACAGGTGCTTTTTGACCTTTTTGGCACGCCATTAAGATCTGTATCAGACATTCTTTTTGACCAGACCTGCCGCAAGGATCTGATTGCCGTCATAGACAGGGAACTTGCCAAAAAATCCAGCATCATCCCGTTACACCTGTCAGGCAACATCCTGACCATTGGTCTCACGGATCCGGATAATCTGCTTTTTGTACGCAACCTGGATTTAAAATTTCCCCAGTACCGATTTTTTCCGGTATTTATATCTTTTTCCGATTTTAAAGGATTTTATCCCATCCTGTACCCCAAAGTAAAACCAACGCTCTCTGCCCCAATTTTGATCCAACACCCGTCCACGGCAAAAAGCGCCGGGCCCGAAGCGATCAGCAATCCCAAGCTGGACAAACATCTCATAGCCCGGCTGTTCATACAATATGAAACCCTGCGGCTGGGGCACGAACCGCGGAACAACAATGAGACCTACAATTACCGCCTGGCCCTGTTCGCCGACTTCATCCGTGACAGCTATTATAAAATAACGGCCCAAAGCGGCTGCAAAACCATTCATTTTTATGTACGGCAACAAGGGGGCCGGGCCATGGTCATCGCAAAGCCCGCCGACAAAAGCAGGAATGGAAGTGAGGGCTTGGTCATAACATCGGCCAC
>NZ_DDYV01000096.1:0-10688 GCF_002348205.1 Desulfobacter sp. UBA2225
ATTCTTTTGGACACTTTAGGGGCTGACCTGGTTATTACAAATTAGGGTGAGTGTCAACCACGGAAAAGCTCGGAGAGCCAAAAATTTCCTTTTGCATAACTGCCGAATAAAAAAGCCTTGGATATCATCAACCCGTTTTGGTTCAGTAAAAGAATATAGTCTTTAACGGATTTTAAGATTGTATTTGGGATTTTAGCCATTCAGCAACAACCTGTATTTTGGTAAAATAATTGTCAGTAAATTCTTTGGTGCAGATTTTATAGAATTCTTTTTTACATTCCGGATAGCGGACTTCAAGATTGAAATCATTAACTTCATCTAAAAAAATGGTTTGTTCCTCTGACAAATCAATTTTTGCTAATTGGGCCAGTCGGTTTAAATTACGCGTTTTAGGAGGGATCTTATTCTCATTGCTTTGTACAAATAGAGATTTCAACCGTTTTTCAAGGACCAGATGTCCAATAAACAGACACCAGTCATATTTGCCAGAATCAAAAAGGCTTTTTGCGGCTGACAAGTCATTTTCTGCCGAATCGTTCCAATATTTGATATGTTCCTTGATGTCCATGAGTTAACTAATACGATACCTGTTTTTTTTAAAGATAAGCAATACCGTTCTAATTGAGCCAAATGGGTGAAAGGGTCATGAAAGGGTCAGGCTCGACATTTTGACATTTGCTCAAGGTTTATTTTTATTGTTTTAATTTTTCCCTGCAATTCGGCATCGTTTCGAAGACGCTCTCTTATCCGTCCGGCCGCCCTGCTCAGGGCGCTGAGATCCCTGCTAAAAATCATTCCCAAATCTGTCAGTGCCATATGATTATTTTCTTGGACCAGTAAAGCGGCAACAGCTCTTGCTTCAGCGGCAGGTTGCCGTTTTCCCGGCTCAAGAAGAATTTTATTGTCAATTCCGTAAATCAAGCATAAGGACGATATCAATTGGTCATATGACCATCTGTATCGCCATTGATCACCTGCCACCGCAAGAACTTCATCACTGAAACGGTCATTACCTAAAATCCTGCTTTCAAACATACCAGTATGGAACTCTTTCCTGTAACCTTCGTCCATCCGGGCTTGAACAAAATCAGTGTAAAGCCTTTTGGCAATGCTTTCATTCCGGTCAAATTGTGAAAAAATAACCTTTGTAGTCAGCCATGGGTATTTTTGTATTCCAAGGTAGGCGTTGTGACTGCTCCACTGATAGTCAGCTGGATTTTCACAGACTTTTGCCCTGACCGGATTGCAATGAATATATCTGACGAGTTCAAGCAGATAGTTGTCTTTGTCGATAAGAATCGCTTTATATCGTCCCTGGAATAGATGACCAAGCCGTTTTTGCCGTGAATTTATATAACGCGTATATCGAAAGCTTAAATTTTGCATTATCTGGGAAAGCGGCGTTTCTCCAACCTGAATGACCAGATGGACATGGTTCCTCATCAGACAGAATGCGTGAACGCGATGATTGTATCTTTTCCAGCCTTCCCCAAGCAGAAAATAAAAGTGATGCCGGTCATCTTCGGAGAAAAAAATTCCCTGGCCACCATTGCCTCTGAGCATCACGTGATAAAAAGCGCCTGGATAATGTAAT
Source organism: Desulfobacter sp. UBA2225 (assembly GCF_002348205.1). Classification (NCBI taxonomy): domain Bacteria; kingdom Pseudomonadati; phylum Thermodesulfobacteriota; class Desulfobacteria; order Desulfobacterales; family Desulfobacteraceae; genus Desulfobacter; species Desulfobacter sp. UBA2225. Next base: position 1,595 of record NZ_DDYV01000096.1, read on the forward strand.
CTTGGTTTTCTTGCCATGTGGATTAAGATATCAGCGGTATATCAAAATGTCAAGCCTGACCCTGACCCCACTTGACCCTGACCCCACTGGACAGGCACAAATTCAAACGCCTGCTGGAACGAGAACAAGCCCTTGAATGAATTTTCTACATAAATCGATACTGTGGGGATGATGGTAGATGCCGCCCTCATGATCCATTCCTCTGGGAATGCCGTCTGTTAAGAACATCCGGATTAAAAGGATGCTGGCCTTGTATCTGTCCATTTTCCCATGGCAGCTGTTTTCAATGTCTAAAACTTCGTCGGCACTTAACGCCTCAGGCAAAACACCATTTGGGTCCACACAGAATTTAAGAAAATTTAAAATTCTTGCCAGGCGTAAAAGCGTGACAGCTTCAAGCCTGGAAGTCCTATCCGGCACTGGAAAGGCTGTGGAGCGCATTAAGGTAAAATCATTGGGCAGCAACTGCTGTTTTTCACACAGGGTATAATCCGCACTGCCCGGGGCCGGATAATAAATGGAGAGGCCGGCAATGGTTCTTCTGGCCGCAAGTGCCAAAAGATCATTTAAGGTGGTTTCTGCTGTCTGACCTGGAGCGGCCCCAATAAGATAAGAGACACAATCCATATCCAGTTCCTTGGCGATCTCCAGCACCCTGTCATGGGCATCTCTGACGTCAGGGCGTTTAAAGCGCTTTAACTGGGTTGCACTGAAAGAGCCCACGGACAGGTTCAGGGTTTTAAAGCCGGATGCTTTCATGGCCGTCAGGATCTCGATGTCAAGGGATGGGGGAAAAAGCCCGTTCATGGCGCGCAGTTCAATATCCTCTCCCTTGAATATTTGCCGGATGCCGTGTAAAAGCTCCAGTACCCATGCTTTTTTAAGGGTTAAGTTTTCATCCTCAAAATCAATGAACCCAATCTGTTTAGACCTGGCCTGCAATTTGATTTCATCAAGAACATCATTAACCGGGCGCATCCGAAAATTCGCATAATTGCTGGATGCAGACACCGCGCAATATGAACAGAAAAAAGGACACCCTCTTGACGCCACAATGGTGATGGCTGCTTTTTTATTGCGCCGGTAAAAGTGCCAGTCGATTTTATCCAAAGCATTCTGGTCAAGCCCATGGGGAGAATCTGCCCAGGCCGGCGGATTGAGTACAATACCATTGCCCAGCCTGAAACCGATGCCGTTGATTTGTCTTAAATCATCTGCTTCAGGTAAGCTGCCTGGGGGATGCCCTTTTAGCAGTTGTGCAAGCTGTACCATGGGCGTCTCGCCCTCTCCCTGGATGACAAAATCAATGTCGTCGTTTTCGAGGCAGTTTTTGGGAAACTGGGTGGCATGATGGCCCCCAAGAACAATAAAGGCGTTGGGCCAGAATCGTTTCACGGCCCGTGCCGTGTCCAGGGCCTGGTTCCAATAGGGGGTGAACAAGGCAGAGATACCCACTAAAAAAGGCTTTTCCTGTCTGACCAGATTTGCAATATGCTCAAAACTGTAGCCAAAGTGTCTGTAATGGTGGAACAAGGAGAACAAGGTAATATCGGTTTTCCCGTAATGGGGAAGCAGGTGATCAAACCCTTTCGGATATTCAATAACCTTTGATTTATCTCTGGCAAGCGCATCAATGATGGCGCATGAAAATCCGGCCTGTTCCAACTCTTTGGCAATACAGGCCAGCCCGTAGGGAATGGTGCGTTTCTTTGTCAGGTAAAATTCCCGGATGGGCGGGGCAATTAATATGACATCCGGCATGGGCTGCGTGCCTACTTTATTTTGGGAAACAGAGCAATGGGTACAAGGCAGACCAGCGGGATAAATGCCGTACATTTAAGAACGATGGTCAGTCCGAAAATATCTGCCAGCCGGCCCATTCCCGGGGCAATGACCCCGCCAAGCCCATAGGCCAGTCCCATCATGAGGCTGGCTGCCATGGCCCGGGATCCCGGCGCAAGCTTCTGGGCCATGACCACACCTAAGGGCATGGGGGCCAGCACAAAAAAACCGGAAAGAAAGGCGCCGGTGTACGCCCCCAAGCCCGGCATGTATAAAAACATCAAAAGAGTCGGGGGCATAAGCAGGTATGACAGCAAAAAAACAGGCTTAAACCCGAACCGGTCTGCGCAATAGCCTGCGGTCAGTCCGGACAGGGTCCCGGCAATGGTGAAAAGCGCAATAATTACGCCCACAGAGGGCAGGGTATGGTCCTGACGGGTCAGATAAATGGGCATGAAGGTTAAAAATGTCTGGCCCACAACAGCTCGCAGCACCATGACCAGCCAGATTAAAAAAACCGTTTTATAGACCTTTCCAAAGGTGCGCTTCAAACTGTTGATGAATCCTAATCCTGCCAGGTTTTCGGATACGGGTTTTGGCATATACTTCAGGCAGAATATAAAGGAAACGAGACCCAAAAGCATGGTCCAGGGCATGGCAGACAAGCCAAAGCGGCTCACATACGAGGTAATGAACACAGGACCCAAAGCAAAGGCCAGAGTTCCGCCGGTATTGAAAATAGACTGTGCAAAGCCTGCCCGGTTTCCGGCATACACATTCACCATACCAGAAGTGGATGGATGAAACATGGAGGAGCCCACAGAGCCCAGACACAGCGTGGTTAGCAATATCCAATAATTGGGTGCGATACCGGAAAAGGGAATGACAAAAAAGACCAAAAACAATCCGGTGAGCACAAACCATCGGGTTTCGTACCTGTCAGCCATATATCCCACCACCGGCTGAACCACAAAAGATAAGAAACGCACGGTACCGGTAATCAGGCCCACCTGGGTCAGGGTAAGAGACAGCTTGGTCTGGAATGCCGGCAGCAAAGGGGTAAAAAAGGATGAATAAAAATCTCCGGTAAAATGGACCAGGCTTAGAACCAGGACAATCTTATAATCAAGTCTCTCCCCCCGGGTCAACGGTCCCGGGGTTTGGGCGGTACTCATGTGTGGGTGTCCTAATTCTTTAGGCTGTGGTTTTGTTCATATCTTGCCTTTGTCGGAAAGCGTGCGAAGCTCGTCTATGGTTTTTCCATAGTCAGGCGTGTTAAAAATGGCGGAACCCGCCACAAAACAACGGGCACCGGCCCGGGTCACAGCTTCCATGGTATCATTGTTTACGCCGCCGTCCACCTGGATAATGGCATCGGAGCATGCATCAGAGAGCATTTCGGACAACGCGGTAATTTTATTTAAGCTCGAATCAATAAACTTCTGGCCGCCGAAACCGGGATTGACACTCATGATAAGGACAAGATCAAGCAGATCAATGACATATTCAATGGCGGACAACGGCGTGGCCGGATTCAGGGCAACGCCGGCCTTGACGCCTAAACTTTTTATCAGCTGCAGACTGCGGTGCAGATGGGGGCATGCCTCGGCATGGACGCTGATGTAGTCGGCCCCTGCTTTGGCAAAATCCGGAATTCTGGCATCGGGGGTTTCAATCATCAGGTGTACGTCCAGCACCAGATCTGTGGCGCGTTTACACGCCTCCACAACAATGGGGCCGTAGGAAATGTTGGGCACAAATTGTCCGTCCATGACATCAATGTGAATCCAGTCTGCGCCGGCTTTTTCAACCGCTTTGACCTCTTCCCCCAAACGGGTGAAATCAGCAGAGAGAACAGAAGGGGCGATCAGTGTCATAATAGTCTCCTATTTTAATTTTTCCTATTGCGTCTCATCCTGGCTATGAAAAATCCGTCCATTTCAAGATGGTCAGGAAAGGTTGTTTTATAAAATGTTTTAATCCCGGATTCGCAGAAAAAGGGCAGACGCGCTTCAAAACCTGAAGGGTCCGGGGAAAAATCCTTCCTCTTGTCTAAAAACCGTTGAATCACCTGGGTTGTCTCTTCAGGTTCACAGGAACAGACTGCGTATACCAGCACACCACCAGGTTTCACCAGATTGGCGGAACCGTTAAGGATTTTTTGCTGCAGGGCTGCCATGCGGATAACGTCGTTTGGTTTTCGTTTCCATCGGCTGTCCGGGTTTCTGGCAAGGACACCTAAGCCTGTGCATGGCGCATCCACAAGCACCCGGTCAAAATAGGATGAAAAATCATTGAACCCCGCCTTTGCCATGTCTACATGGGTGGTGCAAATAATATCAATGTTCAAACGTCCGGCTTCGCTGTTCAAACGTTCGGCTTTGCTTTCACCGGTATCGTTGGCTGTTATGTTGCCTTTGTTTCCCATTTCAAGGCCCATATGGCAGGTTTTGGTGCCAAGGCCTGCACAGGCATCCAGAATGTTTTCGCAGGGCTTGGGGGCTAAAACCTGTACGGCAAGTTGGGCCGCTTCATCCTGAATCTGGAACAGGCCTTCGTTAAACCCGGGCAGATCCGGTATGGCGATACCGGGTGTTCGGACCTGAAGACCTAAGGGGCTGAACCGTGTTATTTGGGATTTGATCCCTGCTCGTTCGAAATTTGCAATTAACTCTTCTCGACTGTTTTTGCGTGGATTAACCCTGAGTGTCAGCGGGGGTAAATCCATCAAAGCGCCCGCAAGGGTCAGCGTTTTTTCTTTGCCATATCTTGCAGCCCAGCGTTTACCAAGCCAGGATGGTATGGAAAAGGCCGCAGCAAGGTGTCCGGGTAGGTTTTTATCTAAACAGGGCAGGGCAATCTTTTTGTGGGATCTGGATATATTGCGCAAAACCGCATTGATGAACCCGGAAGCCTTTTTGCCGCAGATAGCTTTTGCAAGTTCAATACTGGTATCGATGCCTGCAAAATCAGGGACCCTGTCCAGGAAAACAATCTGGAAGACCCCAAGCCGCAATATGGTTTTTACCTTGGGATCAATCCGGTCAAAGGCAAGCTTAGAGCAGTGGCCAATCAATTGATCAATGCGTCCCCTGTGTCTGAACACCCCGAATACAATGGCATGGCAAAGCCCTCTATCCTTTTGACTTAAGCGTTCAAGCGACAGCGCCGCATCATCAACGGCACGGTCAAGGGGCAGGAAGGGCTTTTGCCCTGCTTCAATCAGGGTAAAGGCGATATAGCGTGGATCAGTGGTCTTGCTCATTTAAAACAGGCCGGCAGATCAATTTTATTTCCACAAAGAAATGCGGCTGCATCAAGGCGCTTTCCTGAACTTCCCATCAGTTCAAGCACCTGGACCACACCGTTTCCCGCAGCCACAAACAAGCCTTTGTCATTGCAGCAGACAATCGTGCCGGGCAACGCGGATGACGGAATAGATAAGGATGACAAAACAGCCTTGAAAATTTTAAGGCGTTTTCCGCAAAGTTCCGTAAAGGCCCCGGGCCAGGGTGTCATGGCGTTGATGTGAGCGCAGACAGACCTTGCACTGCCGTTCCAGTTAATGCGGCCGTCTGATTTTTTAAGCATGGTCACATAGGTGGCGTTTGAATGATCCTGGGGAACAGGGGTAACCTGATTGTGTTCAATGCCGTGGATGGTTTTAATAATAAGGTCGGCACCCATCAGCGATAGTCTGTCGTGCAGCATTGACGCCGTCTCTTCAGGATCCACAGGCGTTGTGTCCATCAACAGAATATCCCCTGCATCCATTTTTTCAGCCATGACCATGGTGGTCACGCCGGTATGTTCATCCATGTTTAAAATTGCCGCCTGGATGGGGGCAGCCCCTCGGTATTTTGGCAAAAGGGAGGCGTGGATGTTTATGGGGTATTTTTGCGGGATATCCAGCATCTGCCGTGAAAGGATCTGTCCAAAGGCAACCACCACAAAATAGTCGGGTTTAAGACCGGAAATAAGCGCTATTCCTTCCGGGGTATTTATTTTTTCCGGCTGGTACACCTCAATGCCAAGGTTCAGTGCGGCCTGTTTGACTGCGGAAGGGCTAAGTTTTTTTCCGCGGCCTTTGGGCCGGTCCGGCTGGGTTACTGCCAGTAAAATGTCAAACCCCGGATCTTTTGCCAGGGCCTCTAACGCCGGGACAGAGAATTCCGGGGTTCCCATGAAAACAATGCGGGTCTTTTTCATTTTTCGTTTTTCAATTGTTTTAACCGTCTTTTCTTATACATGGCCCTTTTCAATGCAGAAATCCTGTCAATAAACAGGATGCCGTCAAGATGGTCAATTTCATGCTGCATGATAACGGACATAAGCCCGTGGGCCTCAAACTCAATGGTTTCGCCGTCAATATTCATGGCCCGTACCGTGACGCTTGCATGCCGCCTGACATCGGCCCGGTAGTCAACAACACTTAAGCACCCTTCTTGTTCAGAGATAAAAGTCTCTTTGGATTTGGACAGGATCTCAGGATTAATCAGTGCGATAAATGTTTTGTCTTCAGGATCTTTTTGTTCCTCTGCTGCATTGGGGTCATAAACGATAACCCGCCGGTTTACGCCGACCTGGGGGGCGGCAAGGCCTACCCCAGAATCATGGAACATGGTCTCACCCATATCCTCAATAAATGTTTTCAGCTCCTCATCAATGGTCTCAACAGGCACTGAGACCATTTTTAATGAGGGTTCGGGGAAAGTGACAATATCAAGAGTAGCCATTTATTTTAAAATTTCCTTTGCTTTTTCAATGTCCTTTCTGATCTGGTCGGACAGCTGCGCAATATTTGAAAATTTAATTTCGTCCCGAAGTCGTTTCACCATATTAACGCGTATCCGAGATTCGTATATATCTTCTTTAAAATCAAAAATATGAACCTCAATGGTGAACATCCCATCCCCAAAGGTCGGGGAAAAACCAATATTGGCCACACCCTTGAATTTGCCGTGAATGGTTTCAACCGTTACCGCATAGACCCCGAACTTGGGACACAGTTCATCATGAAGTTTTATATTGGCCGTGGGAAAGCCAAGCTGACTGCCGCCGCGCTTGCGGCCCTTTATCACCTTGCCCCGGATCTGGTAAAACCGTCCAAGATAGTGCTTTGCCCGGTCCACATGGCCGTCCATGACAAGTTCTCTGATTCTTGTGCTGGAAATGCGCTCCGTGTCAGTTTCAACATCCCGTATCCAGTCAGGTACAATGGTCTCATACCCAAGTTCTCCACCCTTTGCTTTGAGCAGCGCAACATTACCGCCCCTGTTTTTTCCAAAGCTATAATCAGGGCCGATAACTATGGTTTTCATGCCGATTTTTTTTACAAGAATATCTTCGATGAATTCCTGGGCTGATATCTGTGCAAAGGCTTTGTCAAAGGGTAGACAGATCAGCACGTCTATGCCCGAGGATTTTATCAGTTCGATTTTCTGGTCCCGCCGGGTGATTAACGGGGGGGTGGAAATTCCCAGAGCTCTTAACGGATGGGGTTCAAATGTCATGGCTATGCAGGTGCCGCCAATTCGGCGCCCCGTTTCAATCACCTGGTTGAACAGCGCCTGGTGACCTTTGTGCACACCGTCAAAATTACCAATGGTAATAACGGCGTTGTTAAAGGGGGCCTTAATCTGATTCAAGTCTTCAATTAATTCCATGTCGTCCTTTAAAATTCAAACAAAATACTATTGACAAACCAAACAAACGCATATATATATCTCAACCATCGCTTTTACGCAATCTTTAAATGGGCTGCCTACAAAGCGATCCTGAGTGTGCCGAAGTGGCGGAATTGGTAGACGCACTAGTTTCAGGGACTAGCGAGCGTACGCTTGTGGGAGTTCGAATCTCCCCTTCGGCACCACCTCAATAAAGATCCCGGAAGGATAAGCCTTCTTGGGATTTTTTAGTTTTGGAATCCTCTCTCTTCTATCGTTCGATTTTATATGCCTGCTATTATGTACAATATGAGATGAAAATTAACTACATTGAGGTGTCAGGAAACAATCCGGCCAACAAGGCAGTTGCCGTTGCTGCATTGATCATATTTAAGATTAACTATTTGTCCTTTAAGGCTGTCCGGATTGCCATGTGTATCCTTTTCATTCTTAATAAAGACGGTCAGGTAGTTGGTGGTCACTGCCTTAAGCATCCCTGTCTGCCGATCCCCTTGATTCTGTATCAGGCCCTTTAGAATTCGACCTTGGTTTGACTTGATAAAATCTGAACGTTTCTGTTCACCAAGTTCGCGCATCAGCGCTGCTCTTTTTTTTGCCGTGTTCGATGGCACCTTTGGGGTAAAATGCCATGCGGGTGTCCCTTTTCTTGGTGAATAGGGAAATACATGAAGGTAGGATACGGGTAGAGCCGCTACAAGCTTATATGTATTTTCAAACGCCTTGTCGGTTTCACCGGGAAATCCCATGATCAAATCAAGACCAATACCGGCATGGGGCAGGATTTCATGGATTTTGTGGATCACTTCTGAAAATTGTTCAACTGAATAAGGCCGCTTCATGCGGGAGAGCACACCATCGTCTCCGGCCTGGAGAGGGATATGGAAGTGATCGCACAAAATATGGCCGGGTCGGGCCATATTAATGAGATCATCCGTTATTTCATTGGGCTCAATGGAGGAGATCCTTATTTGATCCACCGTTTTTTTGTCATCAAGGGTTTTTACAAGTTGTGTCAAAGATGTTTCAGGCTTTAAATCAAGACCATACAACCCCGTGTGGATACCCGTCAGAATTATCTCTTTGAACCCCTGTCCATTTAAGCCTGAAATGTGGGCCATGACCTGTTCAAAAGGCATGGATACCGATGCCCCTCTGGCATAGGGGATAATGCAATAGGTGCAGAACTGGTTACATCCGTCCTGGATTTTTAAATAGGCCCGGGTCATTGTTCCGTATACGGGCTGATCAAACCCTACAAAGCATGCCGTTTTTCCGTATTCAGGTTTTCTGAATTCAAATAAATCTTTTTCAGGCGCTTTCCGGGCAAGGTATGCAGGGATAAGATTTTTATCCTGGTGGCAGACAATGAGATTTACCCCTGAAATTTTTTTAAACTGTTCCGGATCTGTCTGTGCATGGCATCCGGTGACAATCACTGTTGCATCGGGATGTTCACGGATCAGCTTTCTGGTTTCCTGGCGGGACTGCATCCCGGCCCTGGCGGTTACTGCACAGGTGTTGACAATGCAAATATCAGCGGTGCGGCCCTGATCCGCCCTTGAAAATCCCTGGGCTTCAAGCTGGGCTGCAATGCCGTCTGACTCATATTGATTGACTTTACAGCC
>NZ_DDYV01000133.1:0-4324 GCF_002348205.1 Desulfobacter sp. UBA2225
CGGGCCTCCAATACCCAGCCGGCCCTGGTGCTTCGCTTTGAGGCCCTGACCCAGCCCCGTCTGCAAGAGATTAAAACAGAAATTGAAACGGATTTGAAAAAAATCCTTGAGGACATGTAATTAAGCTTTATGCAACTATCCCAGCCCCAGCAGGACGCTGTTGATCATACCGGCTCACCGGCCCTAGTGGTTGCGGGAGCCGGTTCCGGTAAAACCAGGACGCTCACCGCTAAGTTTTCTCACCTTATTGCCACCGGCCATGCCCCGGAGCGCATTCTGGCCATCACCTTCACCAATAAGGCGGCCCAGGAGATGAAAACCCGCCTTATGGAGATGACCGGTCTTCACCAAATGCGCTTTGAATGGGTGAGGACCTATCATTCCGCCTGTCTGATGATCTTGAAACGCCATTGTCAGATCATGGGGTACACCCCGCCGTTGCAGGTGTTCACCGTGTACCAGCAGGACAAGCTGATCAAGGAGCTGTGCGTAAAAAATAATATTGACAAAAAATACGCAAACCGCATTCTTTCATCCATTTCCCGGGCCAAGAACGACGGGGATCCTGCCAAATATTTTGACCGCAAACCAGGATTCTTGAACATTCGCATGGCGGATATGTTTGCCCAATTTGAAGAACGCCTGGCGGAAATGAATTGTGTTGATTTTGACAACATCCTGCTTAAGACCCGGGACCTGCTCCGGGACAATGCGGATGTCCGCAATTTTTACCAGGATCTTTTTTCCTACATCCTGGTGGATGAGTACCAGGATACCAACAACCTGCAGGAGGAGCTGACCTCGCTTCTGTTAGGGGAGCACCGCAACCTGTTCTGCGTAGGCGATGACTGGCAGGCCGTATATGGATTCCGGGGCTCCAACGTGAATCACTTTTTACGATTTGCACAAAAATATAAAGATGCAAAAATTTTCAGGCTGGAGGAAAACTACAGATCCGCCAACGAGATTGTCCAGGCAGCCAATGATCTCATTGACCATAACCCGGACAAAATGGAGAAACGCTGTTTTTCACAGAAAAAAGGCGGGGTGGTGGAGATCTATGATTTCTTGTCCGATGCCCATGAAGCCGAGTGGACTGCCAGGCGTATCCTGGGTCTGAACAAACAGGGCCAGGGAATCCCCTTTGACAGGATGGCCGTGGTCTACCGGACCAAATTCTGCTCCCTGCCCTTTGAAAAGACCTTCCGGGCTTTCCGCATTCCCTACCGCCTCATGGGCTCCCAGGGCTTTTTTGAACGCATGGAAGTCCTGGACATCAACTCCTATTTAAGTGCCTCGTTTTTCCCCAATGATGACCTCTCCTTTGAGCGGATTATCAATACGCCCAAGCGGGGAATCGGTCCTGCCATGATTAAGAAGCTTGCCGACCTGCGCCCCCAGGGCGCAAGCCTTCAGGGGGCGGCACGGATCATGGTCAAGGACCGGCTGGTGACCAAAAAGATCCATGAAAACATGTCCGATGCCCTGGATATCCTGGACACCATCCATGACATGGCCCCGGCCATGGCCATGGAAACCGTCATTGACCGCACCGGGTATTATGACTATTTAAAAACGAAGACAAAAACAGATGGAGAGTTCATTTCCAAAAAAGAGAATATCGAACAGCTGATCCACACGGCCCGGGCCAAGAATACCATGCTGGAATACCTGGAAGAGGCGGCTTTGATCCGGGAGGACAAAGACGAAGACGACCAGAACGAAAACGGGGTAGGCCTGCTCACCATTCACTCGGCCAAGGGACTGGAATTTGACGTGGTGTTCATCGCCGGGTGCGAAGAGGGGCTGTTTCCGCACTGGCGCTCCATTGACGAAGGCGACACAGCCCTGTTTGAGGAACGCAGGCTCATGTATGTGGCCATGACCCGGGCCCAACGTTTTTTGTACCTAAGCCACGCCAATTACCGCAAAGGCGATTTTGCCACCCCCAGTCGGTTCATTGATCAGGTTCAGGAATGCCTGGCCTAGGGCACAGGCGCCAACTTTGTACTATGGATCTCTTTTTCGGCATACGCGAACCCGTGTCCCAGGCTGTTGCCCGGATCATACACCGTGGATGCCGGGCCATCCCTTCGAACCACAAAAAGGTCTTCATCACCCTTTTTTTCATTATTTTTATTACGGTTACCGGGGTGGGCATTGTGGTGCCCCTGCTGCCCATCTACGCCCATGATCTTGGTGCGGCAGGCATTTATGTGGCCATGATTTTCGGGGCTTTTTCCCTTTCCCGGGCGGTTTTTCTGCCCTGGTTCGGCACGCTTTCAGATAAAAAGGGGCGCAAACCCTTTATCCTGGCAGGACTTTTGACGTACATGCTGGTGGCTATCGCCTTTATCTGGACCACCAATGTAGAAGGACTTATCGCCATTCGCTTTATCCAGGGGGCAGGCTCTGCCATGATCATGCCCGCGGTCCAGGCCTATGTGGGAGAGATCTCCAACGAAGGCACCGAAGGATACGCCATGGGGCTGTTCAACCTTTCCATGTTTTTAAGTCTCTCTTTGGGACCGGTGATGGGGGGAGTGATACAGCAAACCTGGTCTTTAAACGCAGCATTCTACTGTATGTCCGTACTGTCCGCCCTGGGCGCAGTCCTGTGCTTTCTCTTTCTTCCGCCTTTGTCCGAAGAACAGATTAGAATCAATAAACGCGCACCGGCCTCCCTGGCCGTGGTGATTCGGGACTGGGAACTGGCCGGTCTGGTGGTTTTCAGGTATGCCTACACGGCATGCATCGGCATTATCTGGTGTTTCATGCCCCTGTATGCCAGCAAGACCTTTGGCCTGGCCGGCGGAAAAATCGGATTACTTGTGACCGCCGGCGTATTTGTCTCGGGTCTCTTGCAGGTGCCTATGGGTTATGCTGCGGACCGGTGGAACAAGAAAATCATGGTGATTATCGGCGGCATATTGTCTGCCGCGGGTATTGTATACCCGTTCTGGGCGGCTTCATTTTTGGATCTGTTTGCAGGCGTCTGTCTCTTCGGGTTGGGCGGGGGGATTGCCATGCCGGCCCTGACAGCCCTTGCCGTGATTAAGGGTGAACAAAGGCAGGCCATGGGATCCGTGATGGCCATTTTAACGTCCGCCCACTCCCTTGGCATGTTCACAGGTTCGGTCATGGCCGGCCTGGCCATGGACTTTTTCAGCCTTTCCTATGCGTTTCCCTGCGGGAGCGTTGTCATGGCATTGGGCGTTCTTGTCTTTCCTGTCCTGTATCGCCGTTGATAACCTGCTTTTTTTTATTTCTCCTGCCATACCGGCGGACGCTTTTCAAAAAAAGCTGCCACACCCTCCTTGGCATCACGGGTATCGCACAATCTGGCAAAGGCTTCGTTCATGTACGCAAACTGGGCTTCATAGGGCATATCCCGGGACGCATAAAAAGCGGACTTGGCGATTTTAACAGCCAACGGACTTTTTTTTGCCAAATCCCGGGCCCAGGCAAGGGCTGCCTCATCCAGATCCTCCCTGGGGACCACCCTGTTGATAAGCCCTAACTCCAAGGCTTGGTCTGCCGTGACCAGTTCACCGTAAAGCAGCAGTTCCAATGCTTTTTTTTGTCCAACGCACCTGGCCACGGGAATCACCGGTCCCACGCAGTTTAATCCCACGTTAATAGCGGTCAGTCCCATTTTTATGTTATCGGCGGCAATGGCCAGGTCCGATGCCGCCACAAGCCCCATGCCGTTGGCTGCCGCCACCCCCTGGACCTGGGCAATCACCGGGGTCTTTAATTTGGATATCAGCACCAGGGGGGCTTCCATTTTCTCAATCCATTCACGATACTGATTCGTTGTTTTACCTTTGAGTTCATTCACATCAATACCGGCACAAAATGCCCTGCCTGCAGCTTTGATAAGAATGACCCTGACATCGGGGGCAATCTCAAACCCTTTAAGTGCATCATACAGATCTTCAGCCATCTGACTGGAAAAAGTGTTCATCGCCTCAGCGCGGTTCAGGGTCACACAGCCCACATGGCCGTCAAGGGTCTCTGCAATAATGGTGTTGTATGCCATAACGGACCTCCTCTATTATTTTTCAGGGATGTAAGGGATTAAGCCTTTTTTATAAGCAATTTCTTGAATTTCCTTTGATTGAGTTCTGACATCAACGATAAATCCATTAAGTTGTATCATCCATGCAAGCGGATGATCTTCCATTCGACTTGGCAATGTCCAATTCACATCAAACGGAGTCATTTTCAAAAGCGTGCGAACCTGCTTTGATTTTGCTTGCCCTGTACTTGGTTTGACCCCAAACGCCTCATATAATTTTGCAGTTTCTACATGAGGCGTTTG
>NZ_DDYV01000073.1:0-18794 GCF_002348205.1 Desulfobacter sp. UBA2225
ACCGGGAAAATGGGAATGCGCCCCAATCGGCCGAAGAGATTAAAACCGGAAGTATCCATGTGAACAACAGTGCTTGTGAGCTGTCAAGGCTGGCTGAAAGTCTGAACGAAATGGTCAGTCGGTTTAAATTAAAATAGCAGCATAGCAGGCTTCACCCATAAGATCATGCCGGTATTAGGGCTCGGAAAAAAGGAAGCTTTGATTTATACGTGCGAGTTATCCATAGAGTATGTTAAAATAAATGTTGATTACAGAATGTAACATCTTTTCGACACGGTCCCCTCCTGTATGGGAGGGGGGATAAGGGGAGGGAACCCCATTAAGGTGGGGGTCCTTTAAATGTCATAAAAATTTGAACATAAAAAAATGCCGTTAAACAGAAAAAATAAATTTTTATGGTTTACAGGAATCTCGCTTCTGCTCACATTTATTGTCTTTTTATCTATAATGGCGATTTTCTGGTGCAGGCTCCCCTCCTTAAGCCAGGACTTTTTATTTAAAATCATCAAAGAAAATGGGATATACTTTTTTATCAGCTTCATTTTATTTTTTGAGGTCGTCGGCTTCACGATCTATGCTTTTTTGAATAATTTTTTTATTCCTTTGACAAAAATCCCTGATGAAATATCCGTCATTTTAACGGTTAATTCTTCCCACCGGATCAATATCGAAGGCGGAAACGAAATTTTAGCGATCTCAAACGCCATAAACCTTTTTGCGGATCATTACGAAACGCTGCAGAAAAATATAAAAGAAGAGATAAACAGAAAAAGAGCCGAACTCGAAATAGAAAAAAATATGCTCGCATTATTTTTCGACGAGCTCCCGCAAGGCATAATCGCTTGCAACACAGAAGGAGAGATAAATCTTTTCAACAAAAAAGCCAAAATCTTAGAGGCTCAAAACCATATTATCGGAATCGGCAGATCTATTTTCGATATTATCGATAAAGACATAATATTGAATGCGCTTTATGAAATAAACGTAAAAAACCCTAAGAAACATGTAGCGGCATCGTCTTCTTTCATAACCTTAAGCCCCGGCAATGTTTTGATAAAGGCGGACATCTCACCGATAACGGATCGGCGTGACAATTTTGCCGGCTTTATGGTCGTTTTTTATAACATAGGAAAAGACTTTGAGCTTTACGCAAAAATTGACAACATCTTCAAATCCACCGCAAACAAGATTCTTACTTATCTCGATAAGATAAAAAAAGAGAAAATGACAACACCGGAGATCGCTGCCATCGAAGAAAATTTAAAAAAGTCCGAACAAGACTATATCGAGAAGATAAAAGAGCGTCTGCCGTTTCTGGTGGTTTCAGACAGGGACATCATAACTACTGTCCAGAAAAGAGCCGGAGAAAAGCTTAACATATCCCTAAAGCCTGAGTTCCCGGCTCATATAAACTGGATAAGGATCGAAACTTACTCTTTTATTAATGCTTTTTTATCCATTTTGACCATTTTGAAAAATAAGACTTTTAAAAAAACGTTTAACTGCAAGCTTTTTAAAGAGGCGAATTTTCTGGCAATTTTTTTTCATATTCCGGATGCCGAGAAAAATTTGAATATTTTTAAAGATGATCATTTTTTTTTAACGCTGAAAGATTTTGTGAACTATCATGAGGCGCAAATCAGTTTAAGTTTTAATGAAAAGAGCGAAAAAGGGCTAAAAATTCTGATACCGCTTGCAGAGATGAAAGAGCCGGAGGGTGTGCGCAACATCGTGATTGAGCGAGAGGCCTACGAGCGGCCGGATTTTTTCGATTTCGATCTTTTTACAAAGCGGAAAACCGATTCCAAATTAAATGATATGCGTTTAAAAGATATCGTGTATACGGTTTTCGATACGGAAACGACCGGTCTAGATACCAGAAATGACCAGATAATTTCGATAGGCGGGGTCAGAATCGTAAACGGCAGGATTTTATGCGGAGAAAAATTCGACCAGCTTATAGACCCGAAAATGAATATTCCGCTCGAATCTGAAAAATTTCACGGCATAAATGATGAGATGGTTAAGGGAAGGCCCGATATAAAAGAAGTTTTGCCGCTTTTTTATAAATTTTCCAAAGATACGGTTTTGGTGGCGCATAATGCGGCATTCGATATGAAGATGTTTTCTATGAAAGAGGCCCAAACCGGAATAAAGTTTGACAACCCGGTTTTAGACACCCTCCTGCTTGCCTTAATCGTTTATCCTATGCACGAAAAACATAATATGTCGGCTATCGCGAGTTTTGCCGGCGTTGATATTGTGGGACGCCACACGGCTATCGGCGATGCCTCGGCAACGGCCGGGATCTTTCTTAAGCTTATTCCGCTTCTTGCTAAAAAAGGTATTCACACTTTAAATGACGCGATCAACGCCTCTAAAAAGACTTTATACTCAAAACTGAAATATTAAAATTAGACATTATACCGATTTTTCGTAACCTATTGATTTTACGGGGACGCTTATTTTTAAAGATCTAATAAAATCAAGCATTTATCCCAAATCGATATAATGTCTATTTATTATTAATCAGCCATGGAACAGTTTGAACTGGATCAGGAATACCAGGATGCCTGCAATATAGCCAAGCATTGCCAGCCAGCTGATTTTTTTCACATACCAGAAAAAGTTAATTTTCTCCAGGCCCATGGCAGCAACGCCTGCCGCCGAACCAATGATCAGCAGAGAGCCGCCGGTTCCTGCACAGAAGGCCAGGAAGGTCCACAGGAAATTATCCATAGGAAATTGATGGATATCATACATCCCCATAGATGCGGCCACCAGAGGCACATTGTCAATGATTGCACTGATGACACCGATAAACGCAACGATAATGCTTTGCTGACCAATGGTCTTGTTGAGCCAGGTTGCCAGTGCCGTCAGAATATGGGTATTTTCCAGGATTGCCACAGCCATCAGAATACCGACAAAAAAGAGAATGGATGCCATATCTATTTTGGCCAGGGCATGCACTATGGTCAGGTGCTCCTTTTCTTCGTCGGGCTTCTCCTTGTGGACAAGCTCTGCCACCAGCCAGAGAACGCCAAGACCGGTCAGGATTCCCATAAACGGCGGCAAATGGGTTATCTCCTTGAACACCGGGACCATGACCAGTGCTCCTAAGCCGACAGCGAACACCAGGTCCCGTTGGAACTTTGTGGTTGTCCCGGAGCCATTCTTTTCTGCTTTTTTCCCCACAGACTTGCCTTTCAGCATAAAGCTGACGACAATCAGGGGAATAGCAAGATTTGCGACGGACGCCAAGAATACCGATTTGATGATCCCTAATGAAGAGATCTGGCCCCCGATCCACAGCATGGTCGTGGTGACATCACCAATGGGAGACCAGGCCCCACCTGCGTTGGCGGCAATAACAATAAGTCCTGCAAAAATCAGGCGGTCCTCGTGATTATCCAATAGTTTTTTGGTCAATGATACCATGACAATGGTGGTGGTCAGATTGTCCAGCATGGCGGAAAGAAAAAAGGTGACAATCCCGATGAGCACAATCAGAACACTCTGACTGGTGGTGGTAATCCGGGAGGTAATCACTTCAAATCCGTCATGGGCATCCACCAGCTCAACAATGGTCATGGCCCCAAGCAGAAAGAAGATAATCTGGGCGGTAGCCGCAAGATTTTCATTGAGTTGTTCCGTCACCAGATGATGATTGCCCGTGGTAACGGCGTAAATGGTCCACATGATGCCGGCGCCCAGCAGGGCGGAAGCAGATTTGTTAACCCTGAGCGGATGCTCAAAGGCAATGGCCGAATAGGCCAGAACAAAAACGATTACTAACAGCGTATGCATAAAGCCTCCTCAAGCTTAAAATACGAGAAGGGATTATAATACTATAATTTTTTCTTACAATAGTTTAGTGAAATATATGTTGTGCGCAGGAGGCTGTTGCGAACCATACATATAAAACGGCAAGTAAAGTTGAGTGGTTGCCTTTGCGTATCCCTAAAACCTGCTGATGGCAGCGACTCTGGCCTGGCTGGCCTTTGCCAGATCCACAGGGGAAATTTTAAATGTATCCGGGTATTGTTTCCGGGTCAATAAATGTATTTAAAAAGTATGCATTTTTATCTACAATGCCCAGCCAACTTCTAAAATAAATAAAAGGAAACTCGATATGTTTGACTACCCCTTATACCTGAAACAGCTGACGGCAGGAGAGCCGGTCAACAACCCTTTTCTGGATTTTTTACAGATCAAGGCCGAGACGGTTGAAAAAGGATACGCCCGGTTCAGCATGAAAATACGCCCCGAATTTCTCCAGGGTGCCGGGATCATGCAGGGCGGTTTAGGCATTGCCCTATCCAGTGAAACAGCGGCCCATGCGGTGATGAGTACCATGCCACCAGGCGAAAATCTGATAACCATAGAATTGAAAAACAACTTTCTTTCCATGGCGTCCCAAGGCCGCCTGACCGCTGAAGCCACGGTGTTCAAACGGGGCAGGACCCTTGTTTTTGTGGACTGCACAGTCAAAGATGACACAGGAAAATATATTTCAAAAAGCAGCGCCACCCTGATGATAATTCCACCCAAAACAGATTAATGAAAAAAGGCCGTACCTGAAAAACGCTCAGGTACGGCCCACGCCTATATCATTGTTTGATTTCATAAAAGAGATCTTTGTCGGCAAAAGTTTTGGCGTTTCCGGCATAATGGTTGGAGGAATTTTTCATCATCTGTTTAATTTCTTCTTTGTTTTCATAGGTCTTTTTCACCTTTCCCGGGGATCCGATGACAAGGGAATATGGCGGAATAATAGTTTTTTCCAGCACCACCGCACCTGCGGCGACAACAGATCCGGTGCCGATAACCGCCTGATTCATCACCGTGGCACCCATACCGATCAGGCAGTCGTCTTCAATGGTGCAGCCATGGAGACAGCACTGATGCCCAACGGTAACGCCGTTACCGATCGTTAAAGGGACGCCCGCATCCGCATGACACATGGAAAGGTCCTGGATATTTGTTCGTTCACCGATGGTGATTGTGGCGGTATCCCCCCGGACAACCGTTTGAAACCAGACCGAAGAGTCCTGGCCGATATTTACATCACCAATAATTTGAGCCGTTGGCGCAATAAATACGGAATCATCAAGTTTAGGCTGGATATTTTTGAATACGTATAAAGTCATTCTCTCTCTCCTTATCATCATTTTATTGAATTTGTTCTGTTCAAAGTTTATATTCTAAATTTGCTAATTTAATACCTGCCGTTTCAAAAGTACAACCCAGAAAAGGAAAAATTATGTCAAAAGAATACGATGTGGCGATTATCGGGGCAGGCACAGCCGGACTGACAGCCCAGGAAGAGGTGGTCAAACACACGGATAACTATGTGCTCATTGATGACGGCCCCTTGGGCACCACCTGTGCAAGGGTGGGCTGCATGCCATCCAAGGCGCTGATTGCGGTGGCCGATGACTTTCACAAATGCAGTTTTTTTGATGAATACGGCATTGACGGCGCCAAAGGCCTGATCCCGGATCATCAAAGGATCATGGCACGGGTCCGGTCCATGCGGGATGAATTCTCAGGCGGCGTGATCCAGGAGATGTCCGGGTTCATGGATAAGGTGATCCGGAAAAGGGCCGAATTTCTGGACCCCAATACCCTGGATTTAGGAGATGAAATCATCCGTGCCAAAAGCATTATCATCGCCACCGGCTCAAAGCCCTTTATACCTGATTCCTGGCTGCCGTTTAAAGAATTTATAATCGACACCGACCAGTTCTTTGAACTGGAAACCCTGCCCCAAACCATGGCCGTGTTTGGGTTGGGTGCCGTCGGCATTGAGCTGGGCCAGGCCCTGCACCGACTAGGGGTCCGGGTGACAGCTGTCAGCCGCCGTAAAACCGCAGGCGGCCTGACCGACCCCAAACTTGCCGAATATGCCTTTGATCATTTTTCCAAGGAGATGCACATTGAGCTGGGCACCGCGCAAATTCTGGGCAAAACCCCAACCGGTCTTGAAGTGGGATGCGGCAGTAAACGATGGTCTGTGGACCGGGTGCTTATTGCCACGGGCCGACGGCCCGGGCTTCAAGATTTAAACCTTAAAAACTTAAAGGTTGACCTGGATCCCAAAGGGATGCCGGTCTTTAATCCTGAAACCTTGCAGGTAGGGGACCTGCCCGTGTTTCTGGCCGGGGATGTGAACGGGCTTAAACCCGTTCTCCATGAAGCCGCCGATGACGGCACCATTGCAGGATACAACGCCTGTGCCGGTACCATGGCCCGGTTTAAAAAACGAATACCGCTGCAAATCACCTTTTCTTCACCGGATATTGCCATTGCAGGCCTCTCCCACAAAGCCCTGACGGAAAAAGGCATTGATTATGTGGTGGGCGAGGCGTCCTGGGAAGAACTTGGAAGGGCCAGAATGATACTTGGCAAAGCTGCCGGGCGGGCCAGAATTTACGCCGAACCCCAAAAGGGACGCCTGCTGGGTGCAGAGCTTATGGCGCCGGCCGGCGAGCATATGGCCCATCTTCTGGCCTTGGCCATGGGAGCGAATCTGACAATCAAAGAGATTCTGGGCATGCCTTTTTATCACCCCGTGCCTGAAGAGGCGCTTTTGGATGCTTTTCTCCAGATCGCTACACAGATCACCGATCCTGTCTCCATGCCAATCCTGCAAAGAATAAAGGGCAAGCCCCATGGCTAATAAAACAAAAGACCCGCTCAACCTGTTTTTGTCTGATGCCCGCTCCAGGGCCCAAGCCCACGATATTGATATGCTGGTTTTCGGAAACGAAGCAGCAGACCTGGATTCCGTGGTTTCTGCCATTGGTTTGGCCTGGGTGCTAGGAACCGGCCAAAAACCCTGTGTGACATTGCCTTTGATCCCCATTAAAAGGGATGATTTCCGCCTGAAAACAGAAAGCCGGTGGGTACTCTCCCAGACAGGTGTTGATGCGGAAAACCTTTTTTTCCTGGACGATATCCAGCCATTGGACAGACTGATGTCCCGGGTCAGGGAATTTGCCCTGGTGGATCATAACCGATTGACAAATGGTTTTTCAAAATACAAAGAAAAAGTCATGCGTATCATGGATCACCATGAAGATTTAAAGCTGTATCCCAATGCCCTGCGCCGGATTGAACCCGTTGGTTCCTGTGCCACCCTGGTGGGCGAAGAGTTGATCCACGGCAGTGGAGGGGAAATACCCCGAAGCCTGGCCGCCCTTTTGCTAGGGGCTATTCTGATTGATACCGTCAACCTTGACCCCGAAGCCGGACGGGCAACCCCCAGGGACCATGAGATGGCAAGGCATCTGCAACCCATAGCCGGCCTGGAAACAGACAATTTTTACCAGGGAATCCGCGCAGCCAAATCAGACATCAGTGAAATGGGCACAAGGGACCTCCTCAGACGAGACTGTAAGACATTTCAATTCAACAAAGTAAGCTGCACCGTTGCATCGGTGCCTTTGGCCCTTGAACAATGGATGGTCAGGGACAATGGTCTTGCCAACGGCATTGAAACCTATGCCGGAGAAATTCAGGCAGATATTTTAATGACCATGAACACCCAGCGCACCCCTGAATTTTCAAGGGGGATTGCTGTTTTCTGCAAATCCCCCATTCTTTACACAACCATTTCCGCCATACTGACATTCAACCTTGACCTGGAAATAATTCCCCCGCCCCAAGGCTTTAACTGCGGAAAGGTTCACTTTTACCGCCAGGGAAATCTGAACTTGTCCAGAAAAAAACTTGAGCCGATACTGAACCGGTATTTTTCAAACCTTGAACTAACGTGTTAAGCCCTGGACATATATTTTCTGGTTTCTGTATTGACCTTGACCATCTCTCCGATTTCAAGATATTCAGGCACCTGGATCTCAACCCCGTTAGAAAGAGTGGCAGGTTTTGTTCGGGCCGTCGCGCTAGCCCCTTTGATGCCCGGAGCGGTTTGTGTGATTTCAAAAACAAGGGAGGCGGGAATTTCAATGGCCACCAGATTGCCGTCAATGAACATGCCCACAATATCTTCCATGCCGTCGGTGAGCCAGACCAGCTCATCTTCAATATTGTCTTGGGAAATCAGATACTGACCATATTCCACACTGTCCATGAACACATGCAGGTCCCCGTCCGGATAGAGATACTGGACAGGTTTTCTTTGCAGGCCCACATCATCGAGCATATCATTGCCTTTGTATGATTCTTCATACTTCTGGCGGGTCTTGATACTGCTGAACCTGACCTTGTAAAGGGTGACAGCCCCCCTTGCCGACGGGGTTTTTACATCAATATGTCTAACCAGATACGGTTCACCGCCGATGTCCACCACCTGGCCCTTTTTTAAATCACATGCTTTTGGCATACATGCCTCTCCTAAAATAAAACTTCATTGCTTTTATAAAATTGACGCTTAGACCCTTAGGCCACAGACTTTTTTTGCCTGTTTACCAGCACCAAGGGTTTAACGCAAGTTTATATTGCCAGCCGACCAGGGTAACTGCATTATAATATACATACTTATTCTTCTTCCAGCTTATCAAGTACCACTAAAGAATTCGGGGCACAGCCTACTATTTGCCGGGCAACTTTAGCCGGAAATATTTCGTAGGTATACATTCGCCTTGAACCTGATGGGGGGGGCGTGCGGATCATTTCCGTGAATCACTCGACCAAAGAACAGACGCGGACAGGAATAAAAGCTACAGGTTTTAAAAAATCAAAAAGATTGCGAGGGTCAAGAAAGAAAAAAATATTTTTTTCTCTTGACCCGGCTTTTAATGGGTTACCCCATTTCTTCCCACGTTCGGGTTAATCGACGTTTACCACAACGTATTGGTTCCCTTGTGCCTGGTAGTATACACCGCCACACTGGTACAGGGAGACCCCGCTGATAACAACAGTGGAATATCCTATAGGAAGAACCGACACATAGACGGCTGTACGGCGGATCGTTCTGCGGGTGGTACGCCGGGCAACACCGGCAACACTGATAGGTGTCACCGGTCTGCCCACTCTAGCCTCGGCCTGTTTTACAAACATCTCTTTTTCACAGAAACTTTCTACCCCGAAACTGACCGCAAGCAGGCAACAGACCGCAATCGTTATTTTTACTGTAATGTTCATTAGTTACCCTCCTTTTCGGATAAAAGCTCACCGGTATCGCTTAGCACAATCTTTTCAAGCTTCACAGCATCAGACGGTGGCGTAAATTTGAATTGTTCTGGGGAGATGGATGGATTGGTATCCCAGTTACGGAACCGGATCTCATACTGGGGTGCCGCAGTATGCCACTTGGTTGTGATAACATATTTCATGGGCAGCGGCATATTTCCGTCCCTGACCCACAGCTGCCAGTCGGTTTCGGCTTCCCTGAATGCCAGATGGTGGCACGTGTATCCGCCAACAACGGCTTTGCCGATATACATCCCTTCCAATACATCGGAAGACATGATTTCATATGCATTGTTTAACAAAAGATCCGCACCGGGAGCTGGAACGCCGGTCTCCATTTCATAGGCCAGGATAGCATCGTCCGTATTTCCGTGAACGTTGAGCTGGGCATAAGCATTGAGCCCTTTCCCATGAAGGGTCAATGTACTGCCGTCATAGATAAATGCCATGTCCGCGAACATCCCCTTTCTGGTAATATAAAAATTGGATGGCCGGTTCATCAAAATAGTTCCCGAGCTGCTCAACTGAAATTTTTGTCCTGACTGCGAAACGACCTCAAAGTCGATATCTGCATCTGCACTGAATGCCTTTGCCTGACCGATAAAATCTGACATTGCTTTTAAAACCGCATCGGCTTCAGGTGAAATATTATCCGATGCAGTTGCTGCTCCTGATAGAAGCCCGAAAATTAAAAGCATTGAGACCATTGCCCTGAATAGGGTATTTCTAATTTTTTTGCTGATTTGCTTCAAAACGACCTCCTTATCAAATGTATTTTAAATATCAATCATACCACCCGCATTTATCTTAATTCTCCAGACAGGTATTTAAAATTTTTGCTTACTGCCTGACCGGTGGTGATCAAAGTGGACATAGAACCAACAAAAAAGACGCGGCAGAAGCCCTTCCCGACACCAATCTATTCGAATCCGGGAGGTGCCTTTTCCCAGGGATATCCGTCTTTTGCCAAATTATACCCCAGGTCAAAAAGTTTGCTCATGTATACCGGATCAAATTCCTCTTCAGGCCTCACAACAAAATCTTCGGGAATATAAGCCAAATTGAAATCAATACCGTCCCGCTGACAGTCCAGATATATACGGTACATATCCCCGATTCCCTGGGTCCGGATCAACGAATTGATGGATATGCCAGCAATGGGTAAAATTTTAGGCTTTACCGTCTCCCAGTCAGGCTCAAGAAAAGAATTTCGAACCACGTAAGCCTTTGGTTTGCCCGGGACCTCGAATTTTGTCAGGATCTGTTTCCAACGAAGGCCTGTCGGATAAAGAAACACCTGTGAAATCGTTCCACCGTCAACATGCATTTCATCATAAGTCTTTCCGTTGGCCTCAACCTCGATCAGCACGGGTGGAAAAGCCGCCGGTATGGATGCCGATGCCAGGATGATTTTGTGAATCAAATCTAGGGCTTCTGGCCGGCCGCTTGAAGCGATGATGCCGATGTCCCAAACAACAGGCCGTTTGGCATCCAGGTGTGTTGTCCCCACATACAGGCGTCGGCCTTTTTTATATTCAGCGGCGACTTCATCCATCACTTCTTTATTTATGTACTTGGCAAGCATTGCCCGTAAAGGAGCTGTATCTGTAGCGGATATACCGGTAATGGCATCCAGGATGCTGCGTTTGATGACCAGGTCTTTAGTCGAATAAGTTGTATACATCTCCTTTAACTGTTGGTCATACGCCGTCCCTAAGAATACAAAAGTAGACATGAGCGCCCCTGTGCTGATGCCGGTAACCAGGGTAAAAGTCGGACGGGTTCCGGTGGCCGACCAGCCGACCATCATACCGGCACCGAATGCCCCGTTGGCACCGCCGCCCGAGAGGGCCAGATAATGATGTTCTTTGCCGAAAATTCCCGGAAATTTTTCCATGACTTTTTCACGGGGCTGACCGATAACGGCATTGAGAAAGGGCGGGGACTGATCTCCCCAGAATCTGGCCCGGGGAATGTCCTTGATCCGGGCGGTATCACCAAATTGTTCCGGCAGGGGGGTACGAAGGGGTATTGTCCCGCAACCACAGAACAAAAAAATGAAGGAAAAAATCATAGATACGAAGAAAATTGCTTTAATTCTCATATTAAGCCTTATTAAGAAAAAATCATAGATACGAAGAAAATTGCTTTAATTCTCATATTAAGCCTTATTAAATGGGGTGAAAATTATGGATTTGACATCAGGTGTTAATGGACTTTCAATTACTGTACAGACATAATGAATATCAGGTTTCATGTTCACCCTTTTTTAATCGTTTGAATTTCAGCTTCGGCTGTCCACAACCTGTAACGGACCTCAACATCGGAAGGGACATATACCACAACGGGTAATCGGCTGTTATAGGGAATAAAAACTTGTTTTCCTCCCAAGGTGATAAATTTTTCCACCCTGGGACTGTCAGGATCAACGGCCATCATTGTACCGGCCATGGGGCCTAATCTGTTTACGCTGTAATAGGAATATCCCCACCCTTTGACGGTTTGCTTTTTAATTTCCCCACCCCAAAAATACGTATTTGAGTTATCCACCCGGACAGTCCGTCCAACGATCAGCTCAATTCTAATATTGGACTCATCCTTTTGTTCCGGGAGTTGCAGTACAAACCTCTCCATTCCAGGTTCCGGGGATGGGAACGCTGCCATTTTATCTCCGGCGCCGGCACGAACCCCTGGAACCATAATCATAATAATGAGAACTAACTTTATTTTTAACCATTTATTTTCTATTATATTCATTTTCTTAACTTTGTTTCTCCCTAATCCTGCAATTTTTAATGAGGCTTTGTTGTTTTCAGTGAATGCAGCTATATTCATGAGCAAAAAACATTCCAGCCAGACACTTTCCTGGTTTTATTTATATCCTGAAAAATGATTTCATTTCCCCAATATCGTTTAAACTCTGCAGGGGGCCACTGACCGAATATGATTTTATAGCCCAAGCCTGGGTATTTTGAACTTCAGGGATTAAAGAAAACCCAGGTTTCTGTGTCACCCTGAAAGAAACACCAAGACGAAATATCGGCTTGGTGCCGATATTTCGGTTGAACTTCATTGCACTAGACTAGAAAAGGGCAACTTTGCGTCCAAACACGAATTTGCGTTCAGACACTATTCAGAAAAAAATAAACGTAAACTGCAACCTCCCACCAAAGCCTTCCGGTCCATTTTCGGTTGTATCGGCCCAATAGCGGAGGCCCAAAGAGATTTGAACGGGTAATTTGCCGAACTTGAGCATTTGCGCCACACTGAAATTGATGGGCACCGACCATTCCTCATTTTCCCAATCATAGGTTGATTCCGTATTCAGGCTGAAGGTGGTATGAGTGCTGGTTAAATAGGCCATAAACGGTTGTATTAACGTGGAACTGATATCCGCCCGATCATCGTCACCAGCCACCGACCAGATATGGTTTGCCAACAGACCATATGTCCACGATCCCTTCTGTTTCAGGGCAACGCCGGTCGGTCCGATGCCGAACTTTTCACTACCAAGGGCGTCATCTGTGGCAGTGGGCAGGAGCCATACCGGGCCAACACCCCAGGTCCAGCCTCTTTTGCTAAGGGTTTTGGGGGAAAAAAATTGACTGGCAAGAATATCACCTATACCCGATTCTCCCATACCCGCAGCAGGAATATCATCCGTATCAATCACCGGCAGGATCGTCCTTGTTATGACATTCCAGTTATCCCCTAATGAAATGGGTAAGATAGGTTGAATGTTCAATACCCATTTCGACCCTTTGTCATCTTCTCCAAAATCCTTATCATAGTTGAGTTGAAAAGGCACACTAATCATGCTGGCAATGGGGTTGGCCAGTTTCTTTGCAATGTCATCTTGAGTCTCTGCCATGCTCGAATTGGCAAAAATTAGCACCATAATTCCCACCACAAACCAGCAAATAACCATTTGAATCAATCTATTTTTCATTTAATTGCGACCTTCTGTTTTATTATCCAATTTGATCACCAGCGGGCCATTTACGGCTTTCATCACATACGATGCCGGCAAACCGTTTTCAAGCAATTGCGCAATGGCCCGTAAATACTTGCGAATATGAAGAAAAAATTTTCTGTATCCAGCACAGAGATATTGCAGCCCCGGTTCGCCGAACAAGGTCGTTTCAAACCGGTGTTTCGGGCATCCCCCCCGGCAAGCGCGCAGGACATCACATTCTAAGCACCAATTCGGCAAAGCACTTTCCTTTGAAACACCAAAACCGGAACTGATTGATCTTTCAACCATATCCATAACCCGTTCGGACAGAATATTGCCCAGCCGGTATTCCGGGTAAACGCTGTGATCACAGGCAAACACATCGCCGTTATGCTCAATGACCAGGGATCTGCCGCATTGTTTTGCATGGATGCAAACCGGCGAAGGGTTGCCGAGCCAGGCATTTAAGGCCCATTCAAAATTCATGACAAAGATTTTACCCACATCATGCCGAACCCACTCTTCATAAATTGCGATTAAAAAATCACCATACTCCTCCGGTATCACGGACCATGATGTCACATCTGCGGATTCATTTTTTCCGTCCAAAACCGCCGGGCCGGCCAGACGCAATCCGTGTTTTTTGCTGACAGCATCCGGCAGCCGTTCCACAACAGGGGCAAACTGGATGAATTCAATATTTTGTTCTTTAAAAAACCGGTACACGTCCAAGGGGTGTTTTGCGGTTTCACGGGCTACGCAAGCCATCACGTTGTAATCCACCTTGTGTTTCTGGAGCAGCTTCAGCCCCCCCAACACCCGGTCAAAGGAACCTTTTCCTGAACGATCTTTCCGGTACTGATCGTGAATTTTTTCGGGTCCGTCCAGGCTGATACCCACCATAAAATTGTTTTTTTTAAAAAAAGCACACCATTCGTCGGTCAATAACGTACCATTGGTCTGGATTGAATTGGTTACGGTTTTAGCTCCGGCAAAATGACGCTGTATCTCCACCACCCGCCTGAAAAAATCGACCCCCGGCAGCGTGGGTTCACCGCCCTGCCACACGAATTCCACCATCGGCGTCGGCTGGGCACTAATATATTCGGAAATAAATGTCCGAAGTACCTTGTCAGACATTCTAAAGGCTTTCCGCGATCCGAAAAGGACTTTTTTCTCAAGGTAAAAGCAATAATCGCAGTTCAGGTTGCATGCCGGGCCGATGGGTTTGGCCAAAATGTGGATGCCCAGCGTCTGGCATGGGGTCTGCTTATCTTTTTTTTCAGTGCTCATTTTTTTGAATTACTTAATCATAAACAATTTTTTTGGCGCAGACCTTTACCATAATTCAGAGATCTGTTCGGCTCCGCCCATTTTCGGACAGAGCGAATTTAACGAACGGCATAAATGTCTGCCTGGTATGTTTTTTTAACGACTACGGCCTGTAGTTAGTCATCCCCGGGCCGGTCTTGTCATATACATTGAAGTGTTCATCCGACATGATCGTGGCAAGGCCTCCTTCAGGTCTCTCCTCCAAATCCTTTTCCAGTTTTTTAACTCGAACCTTCCAGCCTTCCGGAAGTTTTTTGTACATACCCGCCCCTGTGGAAACAAACTCATCATAGGTGTACTTCGGGTTCAATCCAAGTTGAAACCCTTTCATGACCCAGGCGTTTCCTTCAGGATCATCCAGAATCACGACTGTCGTTCCCTTGTTCCAACCCAACCCGCTCTTTCGCGCAATGTGCATAGGCTTGTAGGGCGTACTTTCCGACACGCCGCCGGTGTTACTCCCCATGTCCAACTGGGCGACCCAGGGAGCTTGAATGCCGTTGAAGTTCCTTATCACCCCGGTATCAATTTCGGTCCAATCGGGTAGCCAGAGTTTAGGGCCGTTCAGGGACGCGCCGAGAACACCAAATTCCTTTTTTACCTGATCAAAATCGATGCCTTTAACCAGTTCCTGGGGAGCAGTGTCTCTCGATGCAGGAATACCATCAGGCATGAACATCGTGTTGTAGCAGGAGGCTAGCAGGACTCCTGTCTTCGAATCCTTGGCAGCAAGAAAAATCTCAACATAGCGTGTTTGGTGCATATTATCGACGCGCTTTTGCTTGGCGTTTGCACCGTCTGAAAGAACCATTGGCGCTGCACAAGAAGCGTCCTGGGAAAAACACGGCATCGCCGAGGCTAAAAAAAGAGACATCACCATCAATCCAACGTTTACTGTCTTCATTTCTTTTCTCCTTTATTATTTTACCGGCTTAGCTTCTGGAAATGTCCAGAAACCATCAATAATCTTCTCATCGGGCCGGTACATCCTTACAATGTAGTTCCAGCCCGGTGTAATCGGCAGGTAATTGGGTTTGCCGGGATCACCGCCGAAATGTACCGTCACTGTCCCGTCGGCATTCCGCTCGGCTGTGACATTATTTACAGAATAGGCATCCAGGCCATTCTTTTCCATAAATCCTTTGGCATTGTATACGGTGATGGACACGAACCCATCCACGGGCACCTTTTCCGATACCGTCAGGACATAGGGTGTTTTCCCATCGTTTTTTTCGGGAACCACATTCTCATAGATCGCATCCTTATCCGGATTTCCGCCCCAGCCGTAAGCCGTGCCCAGCAGATGGCTGAGGGGATTGACTTCGTTTTTGTTGCCGAACATCCCCCTGGCACTGGATCGGGTGGCCGCCAGCACATTGATCGTGTCGCGCATTTTGGTCAGGGATACCAGGTCCCATTCCGGAATGTTAAACGTTCCCGGGCTCTGTTGACGGACCTGGATCTGATCCTGCAAATTGTTGGCAGCCTTTATATCTTCCGGATCATTCGCATCCACAAACGTCCGGATAAGAATGCAAAGATAACGCGTCCCGACCTTGTCCTGTGTGAATGCATATTCTCCCTGGTTGTAATCAACTGCAAGCGTGTAGTGATCCTGGTTAATGACTTGCATGGACTGGAACCGCCCTTTGCTGTCCGGTTTTAGGATGGTGACTGGTTCAGTCAGATCAAAGACACCGATGGAATAAATCGTGTCACGATTCATGCGGATCACATTCTGTTTGTCAATGGGCGTTGGTTGACGGATGTGCATAAATTTTCCCAGCGCCCCTGTTTTGACATAGCGGGCCATGGTCATTTCGGTCTCGGCGCGGACGAAATTATCCACGGTCACTGTTTTTGATGCCATGCACAAAGCCGGGCTCAAGAAAATCAGCCCGATAACGGCGAAAATGAAAAGATGTCGCTTCACGAATCTTGCTCCTATCATCTATAGGTTAGGGTTTTTCAATATCAATGGCCACCATTTCCGTGATTTGGAACACTACCTGCTCGCCAATACTATGTTTACTTAAATCGATATCATCGCGTACCGGGAACGTTTTGCGTGAGCCGTCCTGAAAAGTCAGCGTTGCTGTCCGATTTTCAGAATCGATCTCTGATATCTTGGCGACAATCTCACGGGTTTCAGCAGCCAGGCCGCCGGCCTGGGCACCGACTGCCATAACTGCGGTCGACCCGCCAATAGAGGTTGACGTTTCATCCAGAAAGACCACCATCTGTTCGGTAATCGTAACTTTTACCATATCGCCTTTTTGAATTTTATCAAAATTAACCGCATCCGGTCCCACTTTAACGGTCACCTCATTTCCATCAGTCCCCATCAGCGTGGCTTCCCGGTTGAAATGGTCAATGGCGATGACCCGGGCATTGATTTCCATGATTTCGGCAATCACACCGCCGGGAACGCCTTCATTGTAAGCTGCAAAACGTTCAATATCACCGGGCGGAGGCGGGGAAACTATTGAATCGGCTATATTTGTTCGCTCTCCGGATGGCTGGGAGGAGATCGTTGAACAGCCACCAAAGCAAAACAATGCTGTAATCAATAATGCCGGCCAAATAAAGTTTTTTCTAAAACTTTGTTTTATATGTCTCATTTATTATATTCTCCAAATTGTATGAATTATCTTCATGACAGCGTGTGAGATACCGAACTTGATTGACAGTCAAGCCCGGTACTGGGGTAACCATTAACATCTATTACCGGATAAAATTTAATCCGCCATTGCCTTTTTATGGGCAAATGCCATGCGGGTGTTGTGTTCCTCCGCTTTTTCAGCTTTTTTCATGTCCTTTGTTTCAACCGTAACCTTGTAAATGCTACCGGTAAATTTTGATTTACGCTCGGCGCCAATGGATTCGACCACCGGTGTGGCCAGATCAATCCCCACATCTGCAGTTTCATCGGCTGAAAAGACCATGGGCTGGGTATGCGGAATCCGGCCTTCGGCGACTTTTTCACCATCCACATAAAGCGTTCCCTGACCGCCCTTGGCCAGGCCGCCGCCGTCATAGGCAAAATCAAACTTAATTGTATGTTTGCCGGGTGAAAGCTTGTTTTTGGCCGCCACGGTAAACCGCTGCAGGCCCAGAAAGTTGTAATCATATCCTGGAACACCATCCAGAACATAGAGGGCCCATCCGCCAAACCGACCGCCCTGGACGATGATGGCGCCATTTCCGCCGTCTTCAGGGACCTCGATTTCAGCGGTAAGGGTTTTGGATTTGTTTTTAATGTTGATAAATACATTTTCGCTCATGCCGGTCATGCCTTCGGCAAGGGTCAGCGAGGTCCGGTGACCCATCAATGTCGGCCGGCCTACCAATTCAGCATTGAAACGTTCAAATAATCTGTCGTCAATGGGCAGCACATGGTTCTTTTCGGCTTCCTCCAAAAACAGTTTCTGCATCTGGGCCAGTTTTTTGGGGTATTTTTGCGATAAATCGTTTACCATGCTGAAATCGTTGCCCATGTCATAGAGTTCCCAGACATCTTCGGTGAGTCTACGGCGGGGTTTGGATTCCCACGGGGCCCGATGAATGGTTCTGGCCCACCAGCCGTCATGATAGATGGCCCGGTTGCCGGCCATTTCAAAATACTGGGTGGTGTGCTGATCTTTTGCATCTGCATCGTCAAAGGTATACACCATGCTGGTTCCGTCCATGGGCCGCTGTTTGACACCGTTCACTGTTTTGGGTTCCGGCAGACCAGCAGCCTCCAGGATGGTCGGGGCCACATCGACGACATGATGGAACTGGGTGCGCAACTCCCCTTTTGCCTTGATACGTTTGGGCCAGAAGACAGCCGTGCCCACTTTGGTGCCACCGGGATCCGAAGCCACCTGTTTGGTCCACTTGTACGGGGTGTCCAGGGCCACGGCCCACCCGGCCGCCATGTGCGGATATGTCTCGGGGCCTCCCCACTTGTCCATGACCTTGAGCATGTCTTCAACTTTTTCATGAACCCCATTGAAATAGGTCATCTCGCTGAACATGCCGTTGGCCCCGCCTTCTGCACTGGTGCCGTTGTCTCCATAAATAAGGAACACCAATGTGTTATCCAGCTGGCCGGTGTCTTTAACCGCATCAATGACACGACCGATCTCATGGTCGGTCATGTCGACAAATGCGGCAAATACTTCAAACTGGTGGGCGTACAGTTTTTTCTGGTCGGCACTCAACGTATCCCAGTCCGGAATGGCCTTGGGTTTGGGTGCCAGCTTTGTGTCTTTGGGAACAATGCCGTTTTGAATCTGCCGGGCCAGAATTTCTTGGCGCAGTTTGTCCCAGCCCTGGTAAAACTTGCCCTTCCATTTGGCGATCC
>NZ_DDYV01000197.1:0-13056 GCF_002348205.1 Desulfobacter sp. UBA2225
CGTATCATCAGCCATGCGCCAAGCGCCGGGGGTTCATCTAAAGGGGAAGGTTCTGTCTTAGGCGGCCTTGGACGGCTGTTGGACGGAAATTAAATAGCGCTTTTACGAGGAAATTATGGAACGTCTGATTCTCCCTGTGCTTGGGGTCGTGCTTTGTCTGTTATGCGGTTGTGCCACAACGTCCAAAATTGCCATGCGCGATGATCCGTTAATCGGCACCGTGGTCAAAGGAGATACCGGGGAGCCTGTCCGCTTTGCCGGCCTTATGGAGACGTTGATCCACAGTGATATCATCTATCTGTCCGAAAAGCATGATAATCCCATGCACCATGCCATCCAGCACCGGATTATCCAAGCCCTCATTGACCAGGGGCAGGCGCCAATCCTTGGCTTTGAATTTTTTTCATACCAGGACACCCCGTTGCTGCTTAATCTGGTAGATGCCGGCAAAAAAGCGCATTCATCGAAAATGGAAAAAACCGTTGAACAACGAATCAGGGAGAAACTGGGATGGAAAAACCAATCCGACACCATGTGGGGATACTACTGGGATTTGATAAAGCTTGCGGCAGATAATGACTTTCCAGCCGCAGGCCTTGACCTCTCCGCCACCCAAAAACGCCGGATTACCCGAAAAGGGCTTGAGGGGCTGTCCCCCATTGAATTACAGCAGCTGTTTTCCACCGGACTTTCAAACTCAGCATATGAATCGCACATGAAATCGGTTTTTGTATCGGTTCATTGCGGCATGGACCATGGCCGAATGACGGACCGGTTATATGATACCTGGGTAGCCCGCAATGACCGGATGGCTTTGTCCGTGGTTGAACTATTCAATGCCATGCAAACCCAAGACCGCGATAAGGCAGAACGTAAAACAGGCCCTGTTGTCATCATAATAGGGGCAGGCCATACTGAGTATGGTTTAGGTCTCATGGACCGGGTACATCACTTGAAACCGAATGCCGTCCAGACAAATTTGGCCATAACGGAAATAGAAAGAGAACCCGCGGAGCTATCGCAGTATTTAAAACCCCTGTCCCTTGAAGGGTTGGGTCCGATAGCCCCTGCCGATTATCTGTGGTTCACCCAGCGGGTTTCCTATGAAGATCCGTGTGAAAAATTTAAAACCACACTGGAAAAAATGAAAAAGCGCAAAAAAGGACTCTAACCTTTCACCCGCAATACACCTAAAGTTCCGGTCATCTCAAGCGCGTCATAATGCCCGGTTGCCAGGGCCTCTTCATACACCTGGCGTGGGGGCTGACCCCCTTCTTCGGGATTGAAAAATATATCATGGATGACCAGAAATCCCCCCGGGATAATATGGGGGGCCCAGGTCAAAAAGTCCGTATGCACTGCTTCAAAGGAGTGCCCGCCGTCGATGAACACCAAGGAAAGCCGTGTCTTCCACATCCGGCCTGCTGTCTTGGAGGCACAGACAATGGGCACCACCGTGTCTTCCAAGCCTGCCCGGAAAAGCGTCTGACAAAACAACGGAAAGGTATTGACTCTTAAAGTTTGCGCATCGTAGAGTTCAGGATCAAAATATTGTTCGCCCGGCTGCTGTTCTTCGGAACCTGCATGATGGTCTATGGAAAACAAAATGCCGTTGTTCTGTTTGCAGGCAGAACCGATAATGGCGGCAGAGCGCCCGCAATATGAACCGATTTCAAGCACCGGACCAATCATAGAAGCAGCCAGGGAAAGATCATATAAACGCAGGGCCTCATCATCATCCATAAACCCCTTGATGGTATTTAAAAATTCAAAATCAAGCGGGCGGGTCATGAAATCTTTTCCTCATCATAACTTCTCGCCAATATTTCCCGGGGCTTGGAACCGATCTGGGGTCCGACAATGCCTTCGTGTTCCATCATCTCAATGAGCCGGGCAGCCCGATTGTAACCGATTCGCAACCGACGCTGGACATAGGAAATAGAGGCCTGTCGGTCCTTGGTTACCAAGGCCACAGCCTCGTCATATTTTTCATCATATTCGGATTCGTCAAACATTTTTTCCTGGCCGTCGTCATCACCCTGAACCACCTCTTCGTTATAATCAGGGCGGCGTTGATCTTTAAGAAAGGATGTGATCCGGGCGATCTCTTTTTCGGAAATAAAGGCGCCCTGGATACGCATGAGCTTTCCTGTGCCGGGAGGGCAGAACAACATGTCTCCGTTGCCAAGCAGGCTTTCAGGACCCCCCTGGTCAATGATGATCCTGCCGTCAATTTTTGAAGACGTTTGAAAAGATAACCGGGTGGGAAAATTAGCCTTGATTGTGCCGGTGAGTACGTCGGCAGACGGACGCTGGGTGGCTATGATCAGATGGATACCTGCGGCCCTGGCCATCTGGGCCAGGCGTGTCAGGGCATATTCAACGTCTTTTGAAGCCACCATCATCAGATCCCCGAGTTCGTCCACGATCACCACAATAAAGGGCAGTTTTTCCAGGGGAAGTCCACCGGGAAGCACAATATCCTCGGGCGAGGTGTCCGGTCCAATATCCCGGAGCCGTTCGCCAACCATCTCATTGAACTGCCTGATATTTCTTAAGCCCGACAATTCCAGCAGCTCATACCGGCGGTCCATTTCCCGGACAGCCCAGAAAAGTGCATTGGTGGCTTTCTTCATATCCGTGACCACAGGGGTGATCAGATGGGGAATATCATTATACACCGAAAGTTCAATACGTTTGGGGTCAATCATAATCAGTTTGACCTCATCGGGGGTGGCTTTGTACAGCAAACTGATGATCATGGAATTGAGCCCCACACTTTTACCCGTACCGGTGGCCCCGGCAATGAGCAGGTGGGGCATTTTATCCATCTTGGTGGCCACGGGCTGACCAAGAAGATCCTTTCCAAGGCCAAGGGTCAGTAAGGATTTGGACTCAACAAACTCCTTGGATGCGATCATTTCCCGTAAATTTACGAATTCACGCTCATCATTGGGAATCTCAATGCCCACCACATCCCGGCCCGGAATAGGGGCGACAATGCGGATGGAAATGGCCGCAAGGGCAAGGGCAAGATCATCGGAAAGCCCTACAATTTTTGACAATTTGATGCCGGGCGCCGGACGATATTCAAATGTGGTGATAACAGGCCCGGGAAGAATTTCCACCACTTCGCCCTTGACATTGAAATCCTCCAGCTTTTTCTTCAAGATGCTTGCCTTGTTCTGGAGTTCATCCGTGTCGATCTGCCTGCGAAGTTTTTGTTTCTCATCCAGAAAAGACAAACCGGGCAGAATAAAATTGCGCTTTTCCCGGATATCGTTTATGGAGGGGGCCGCCACATACTCTTTGTCATCAGTTACCACTTCCACAATCGTGGGGCCAACGAATTTTTCGGGCTCGGATTTTTTTGGGGGTGAAGAGACTTTGCCGGAACTGGGCATGGGGGCATTAATCTTTTTGGGGCTCACATTTCCGTCTATTCCCGGCTCAGAAAAAAAATCGGGCACATGAATATCAGCCTCAACATCATCCCCACCATCTTTTTCATCGAATCTTGGCAGAACGGTCAAGGCTTTTAATTTTTCGGCCCAAACAAACCCGGCTGCTTTTCTCTGCTCTCTTTTGTTTTCCAGGGTTTGCCTTAAATACCCGACACCTTCGGCCATCTCCCGCTTGATTATCAGGGAAAGCCGGATCAACCGGTACCAGACAACATCAAGCACCGCTTTTAAGGAAATGCCGGTAACCAGCATACCGCCCACCAGCACAAAAAAACATAGAAATATGACACAACCGGTGATATTGGCATATTTGAGCAAAACCCCCGCAAGCCAACCGCCCACTTTTCCGCCCGCAGAAATTGTGGTGTCGGAAAACGCATAGGTTTCACCAAACAGGAAAAAAATACTACCCGTGGTGATTATCAGGATCAGTCCCCCTGCCAGGGTCAACCCGATCACTTTCCGGGATTTTTTTCTCATAATCCACAAACCTAAAAGACAAAGAAGCAATGGTACCCACAGGGCACCAATACCAAACAAATAGATAAACAGCCCGGCAACATGTGCTCCGATCAGGCCGAACTGATTGTTCACATGGTGTGGGAAGGTAAAGAAATGATTACCCACACACGGATCGGCAGCATGGTATGAAAAAAGACTTACCGATGTCAGGATAATCAGAAATATTAAAATAACGCCGAACAGTTCTTTTTTCATACTTCGATAATAATGGGTACAATCAAGGGCCTGCGATTTATGGCAAAGGCAAAATACTGTTTGAGCGCCCGCTGCAATTTTTTTCGAATCAGTTCCACCCGGCACTCAATCCCGGCTTCAATCTCTTCAACAATCTCCAGGATCACGCACTGGGCATCATCCACAAGGTAGCCTGTGGCGGAATCAAATACAAACCCTTTGGAAATCAGTTCCGGTCCGTACAGCACCACCCCTGTCTCCTCGTCAATGATCATGGTCACCACCACAAGACCGCCTTCGGACAGTTCGCGACGCTCTTTAAGCACGGAGCGCCCCACATCACCGATACCTTTTCCATCCACAAGAATCCGGCCGGTCTGCACCCGGTCTTCAATCCGGCCCCCGTTTTCCCCATCAAAGGCGATGACTTGACCGTTTTCAGCGACAATCACGTTACTTCGAGGGATTCCCAATTTTTCGGCAAGCCTTGCATGCATCACAAGATGCCTGTATTCGCCGTGGATAGGAATAAAGTATTTAGGCCTTGTCAGGTTGATCATCATCTTAAGCTCTTCCTGGTGGGCATGACCCGACGCATGAATCTGGGCGATCTTGGAATAAACCACATCAGCGCCTCTTCGATAAAGCTTGTTGATAATGCTGGCAATGGCTTTTTCGTTTCCGGGGATATGTTTGCTCGACAAAATCACGGTATCCCCTTTGCGGACATTGATGTGCTTGTGAACGCCCGAGGCCATTCGGGCCAGAGCAGACATGGGCTCCCCCTGGGTACCTGTGGTGATGATCACCACTTCATGGTCCCCAAGCTTATGAATCTGTTTGATATCCACCACCAGTCCCGGGGGACAGTCAAGATACCCTAAGCGCATGGCCACATCCGTAATCTGCTCCATACTGCGGCCATTGAATATGACCCGGCGGTTGTTGTGCCTGGCAATATCAATCACCTGCTGAATCCGGAACACATTAGACGCAAAAAGCGCAACAATCACGCGTCCGGTGGAGGCTTCAACCAGTTCTCCCAAATTTTTTGCCACCTCTTGCTCAGACATGGCATACCCCTCTACTTCCACATTGGTAGAGTCGGACAGCAGTGCCAGCACGCCCTTTTCGCCGAAACGGGCAAAACTTGAGATATCGGTATTTTTCATGATATCGGCGGAATGGCTGATGCGGAAATCTCCGGTATGTACCACCACGCCTTCAGGGGTTGTGATGGCCATCCCCACACCGTCAATGGTGGAATGGCTGACCCGGATAAACTCTATGTCAAAAGGTTCAATGGTCAGCACCTCTCCCGGGTTGACCAGATTAAGATCCACATGGGTATTGAGGTCAAACTCAATGAGCTTGTTGCGCACAATCTCCAGAGTAAAGGCCGTACCGTATACCGGCAGACGGATTTCGCGCAAAAGGTAGGGCAAGGCCCCGATGTGGTCTTCATGGGCATGAGTCAGGATAATGAATTCGATTTTATCCATATTCTCCCGAAGGTAATCCATGGCCGGGATAACAATATCCACGCCCAGCATATGGTCTTCAGGGAACATGATGCCTGCGTCAATGATGAAGATAACATCATTATACTCCACCACCATCATGTTAAGGCCGATTTCACCAAGCCCCCCAAGGGGTATGAGTTTAAGCATTTAAATTATCCGGAACTGATATCAAACACAAATGGACAGCTTTTCAAGAACGGCGTCTGCCCACTCAACCAGCCAGTTGCGCTGCTCAACCGTGGCGTAGCCCATACAATAACACCTGATATTGGTTTTAATTCTTACCAACAGCTCACAGAAGAGGGCATTTTCTTCCAGCATCAGGGCAAACACATGGGGCCCGCAGGCCTTATGGGAGGCCTGGGTTTCTGTCAAAACACCCGAATCCAGCTCAAGCCAATAGATCCCGCCCACGGTGGCAGCCTCAAGATAGGTGTCAAAATACTGTTTTAAAGCTGTGTAATCCTTAAGCGTAAAGCCATCTATAACATACTGTTTCATGACAGGTAAATTAACACAGAAACCTTGAACTATGCAACCTGAACTTAAAACATAAAATGATTGCAAATCAAATTATGAATAGATTAAAAACAGAATAATAAAATAACAGGAGAACAGAATGTTAAATAAAATAATCAGCCAGGCCCTGCCCTATTTTCCACCCAAATTAATCTGGCGGTTTTCAAAAAGTTATATCGCAGGCGAAAGCACCAGGGACGCCATTAACGCATCAAAAGCCCTGAACCGGGACAATATGATGGTGACCCTGGACATTCTTGGTGAATTTATCGAGACCATGCCCCAGGCCGAAAAAAATCGGGATGCCTACCTTGCACTTATCCGCACTGTTGAAGCGGCGGGAATTGACAGCAATTATTCCCTGAAACCGACCATGTTCGGTCTTCTGATCGATAAAAAAACATGTTTTGAATACATGCGGGAACTAACTGCCGAGGCAGCATCCCATGGCAATTTTGTCCGCATTGACATGGAAGATTCTCCCTGTGTGGATGGTTCCATTGATATCTTCCGCCGGCTTAAACAGGAATTTCCACAAAACATCGGCCTGGTGCTCCAGGCGTACCTGAAACGCACCTTAGGCGACCTTGAATCCATGCTGGATTTGCGTCGTGACGATGCCGCTTTGAACTTCAGACTGGTCAAGGGAGTCTATGTGGAACCGGCAGGCATTGCATATAAGGATTACCACGAAATTAATGCCCACTTTCTTGAAGACCTCGAATTCATGTTTAAAAACAATGTCTATGCGGCCATTGCTACACATGATACCCCCCTGATACAGGGAGCCCTTGATCTGATAGACAAATACCAGGTACCCAAGGACAAATATGAATTTCAGATGCTCTACGGCGTAACACCCCAAAAACGCCGCCAGCTTGTGCAAAACGGACATAGGATGAGGGTTTACGTACCTTTTGGAGAACAGTGGTTTGGCTATTCCACCCGGCGGCTTAAAGAGAACCCGGCCATGGTTAGCCATATCCTTAAAGCATTGGTATATA
Source organism: Desulfobacter sp. UBA2225 (assembly GCF_002348205.1). NCBI lineage: Bacteria > Pseudomonadati > Thermodesulfobacteriota > Desulfobacteria > Desulfobacterales > Desulfobacteraceae > Desulfobacter > Desulfobacter sp. UBA2225. The sequence goes on from NZ_DDYV01000197.1 coordinate 7,207, forward strand.
GGGGATAACTCTTCCCTGACCTGCTTTTTTTGCCGGCCTCACCCCTTTTTTAGGACAGTGTTTTTCAAGCACACAGTGGTAACAATGGGGGCCAACCGGGCGGCATGTCCCCTGGCCAAAGGTAACCAAAATTCGATTAACCTCTTTCCAGAATTTCTTCGGCAGCTTTTTTCTTAATGCTTTTTCTGTATCCAGGGGGGTTTTTGTTTTCACATACCCCCAGATATTCATAATCCGGTGTACATGGGTGTCCACACAGATGGCATCCTTATCAAAGGCAACGGCCCTGACCAGATTGGCGGTTTTACGCCCTACACCCGGAAGTGTCACCAAGGCGTCAATCTCATCGGGTACTTGTCCTTGGAAGGCGTCCAGGGCTTGGGGCAGTTTTGATAAATATTGCGCTTTGGACTTGTAGAAACCCACGGGAAAAATCAGTTCCTGAATCTGAGAAATGGAAAGCGCCCTTAACGCTTCAGGGTCCGGTGCCAGTTCCAGCAGTCGCTGTGCGGCAACCGCCGTAACCTTATCCTTGGTTCTTGCAGACAGGATGGTGGCCACAAGTACTTTAAAGGCAGACCGACTCTGGACCGCAATCAGTTCCACCACCGGCACCTGGTAGGTCTCAACCTCCTGCTTCAGGGTTGCAAAAAAAAAGGCAATATCAACGGCCATGGTCATGCCATATAGTTCACACCGTTTTCAAACAGCCGAATCCCGGTGGTGATGGTCTCTTCAAGGGATTTTCCCTGGCGCGTTGCCGCAGCTTTCTGTCTGGGCCAGTCCGGATGGTTGCCAAAATGATTGTAGCCTTCAGGATGGGGCATCAGACCGAATATTCGCCCTGTCGGATCACAGAGCCCCGCGATATCATCCAGGGACCCATTGGGATTGGCCGGAAAGGCGCCGTTTGCCGGTACACCATTGGCATCTGCATACCGGAACACCACCTGTCGGTTGGCCACAAGGCGTTCAATAACTTCGGTTTCGGCAACAACCTTTCCTTCACCATGGCGTACCGGATAGTCAGATACACCCAATCCTTTTGTAAACACACAGGGGCTGTCTGCATCAGGCACAAGCCGGACCCACTGGTCCCTGAAATTACCGCAGTCATTATAGGTAAGGGCAACGGATCTGCGGGTATAATCCTGGTCCAGTCCGGGTAAAAGACCTAAATTCACAAGAGCCTGGAACCCGTTGCAGATACCGATAACCAACTTGCCGGCATCTACAAAGTCCAATAAGTCTTTACCGATATTGTTCTTCAATTTCAGGGCCTGAATCACCCCGGCCCCATGGTCGTCCCCCCAGGAAAAGCCTCCGCCGAATGCAAGAATCTGGAAATCCGCCAACCGGACATCGCCTCTGATCAAAGCGTTAATATGCACCCGGTGGGCACAGGCACCGGCCTTTTCAAAGGCAAAGGCGGTTTCATAATCACAGTTCAGGCCAAATCCCGTAAGTATCAGGGCTTTTACAGCGCTTGTGCCGCTCATATCTTATCTCCAAAGGTCTTGTTAAATGCCGAATCAAGGCTTGCAACCGGCAGATCTGCCACAGGGTGAGCGTTGGCTGCAATTTTGAGCCGGTCATGGCTGTCGGTTACCATGCCGATACATTCGCAGGGCAGTCCCTTGCACAATTTTTCAAAGGTTTGTTTTTTATCCGGCGCCACAGTAACAATGAACCGTCCCGCAGACTCCGAAAATAAGGCTTTTTCACTGGAAAGCGGCAGATTGTCCGTCAGGGGCAGTCGGGCCAGATCAATGTCAAGGCCAAGTCCCCCGCCCATTGCCACAAGACTGAAGTGAATGCCTAAACCGCCGCGGCCGACAGCATGGCAGGAGGCAACCAGTTCGGTTTCAATGGCTTTTTCCAGGGCCTTATACAAAGTTTTATGCTTTGAAAAGTCAACCAAGGGCACATTAAGACCGGTTTTGTCGAACATCTCGTAATATTCCGATGCTCCCAGTTCATCCCCGGTGCTGCCCAGCACATAAACAAAATCGCCCGCTGTTTTGGGTTCCAGGGTCACACAACGGCTGACATCGGAAACCAGGGATACGGCGGAGAACTGAACCGTCTCAAGGGCTGACACTTTGATGCGCTCACCAAACGCCCCTTCCAGATGGCCGTCCACATACATGGAGTCCTTCCCCGAGAGCAGTGGAATCCCATAGGCCATGCAGGCATCTTTCAGGGCCCGGCAGGCCCGGACAAGCTGGGCAGCCTTGAATTTCCCGTCCGGATTGGACAATGCGTCATATCCGATATCCGGCCAGCAGAAATTATCCACGCCGCCGATATGGTCCAGCGACCCACCCACGGCAATGAGCCGACGAACCACCTCATCAATGGTACAGGCCATCATATGATAGGCATCAATTTTTGAGTACCAGGGCAGAATACTTTGGGAAAAGGCAAGTCCGCGCTCGCTGGTCAGCACAGGCCGGGTCACCGAAGCATCCGTGGGGATGTTGTGTTTGATTCCCACCAGAGGCTTGATCACGGAGCCGCCCTGAACCTCGTGGTCGTACTGGCGGATGATCCACTCCTTGGCGCAGATATTTGGCCTGGCCAGCATCTGTTCAAGCAGGGCGTTAAAATTTGTTGGTGTGGAAATAACGGGTTCTGTCAGCCCCCGGGCCCCGGGCGAGGTCCAGACCGCATCAAATTCCCAGGCCGGAAATCCTTTGTCCAGAAGATCCATATCCACGTAAGCACAGGTCTGGTCTTTGTACTTGATATGCAGCTTGCCGGAATCCATATATTTACCAATGACTGTGGATTCAACCTCATGGAGATCAGACAATTCCATGAACCGATCCATATTTTCGGGCTTAATGGCAATGGTCATGCGCTCCTGGGATTCGGAAATCCAGATTTCCCACATGTCAAGGCCCTCATATTTCAAGGGCACTTTATCCAACCAGACCTCACACCCATTGGAGAGCATGGCGGATTCGCCCACGGAAGAAGACAACCCACCGCCCCCATTGTCCGTAATAAAAGTGATCAAGCCTTCATCCCGGCATATCAGCAGAAAATCATGCATCTTTTTCTGGGTATAGGGATCGCCGATCTGGACATGCCCGGCAGGGGTGTTCTCGGAAAAACTCTTGGAGGAGGCCGTTACCCCGTGGATGCCGTCTTTGCCCACACGGCCGCCGCTCATGATGATCAGCTCGCCCGGGGAAGTGGTTTTTTCATGGCTTGGCTTACCATTGACGGTTTTAGGCATAATCCCCAAAGCGGTGACAAAAACCAGGGCTTTGCCCATGTAACCGGGATTGAACAGGGTCTGACCAAAGGTCGTCGGCACACCGCTTTTATTTCCCCCGTCCTTGACACCTTCAATAATGCCGTCAAGCAGACGCCGGGGGTGAAGAGGGGGCTTTAACGGGCCATTATAATTAATATCGCCCACGCAGAATCCGAAACTGCCCATGAACAGCTTGGAACCAAGGCCCGTTCCCATGGGATCACGGTAAACCCCCACAATTCCTGTGATGGCACCGCCGTAGGCTTCCATATTGGAAGGAGAGTTATGTGTTTCTCCTGTGATGACATAGTTGTTCTCATCATCAAAAGATCCCACACCGGCATTGTCCCACAACACGGAAACCACCCAGTCTTTGGTATCTTTCAGGGCCAGGGTGGGGGTTTTGATATAAGTTTTAAACAACGAATTTTCAACCGTTATTTCACCGGTTTCCGTGTCCGTATACTTGAAAATGCCATTAAACGTGTTGTGACAGCAATGGTCTGACCTGGACTGGGAAATATATTCAAGCTCCACATCCGTGGGCTTTGACAACCCCATCTGCGCGCGCTCTTCAAGAACCTTTGCATCCAGAAAATATCCCCTGATCACAGGAATATCCCTGGGATTGAGCGACAGACTGCGCTCATGAGAAATTTGGGCAAGGATCTCATCGGTATCAATATCCATGGTATCAAAGCCGGGCGTATGATTTAAAATAACCTTGGCAGGTTTTACATTCGCCCCGATCTTTTTGTCCCATTCGTCTTTACCAAACACTTTGTACTGCTGGATGATACTGTTGGACAGAATCTGACCGGCGATCTTTTCAGCATCTTCCCGGGTCAGATCATTGCCGGTCAGGCAGTACCGTTTAGATGTATAAATATTCTCATGGGGCAAAAAATCTTTTTTAAGAATATCCCTGACCGCTTCCACAGCCGTGGCCCCGGCATTGTCCCGAACCCCGGGACGAAACCCCACCCAGATGCAGAAATGAAAATCAATATCCAGGGGCGCAAGGCTGGATTCCTGAATCACAGGATTGGTAAACACCTCCCGGCGTATGGTTTCCAGTTCCTCCTGACCCAAATCAGACTCCACGGTCACGATATTGATGCAGCGGGCATCATCCATTTTAATACCGAAATAGGCATTGGCCTTTTTCAGCAGAGACTGGCCTTCGGCATCCCTCAAATCCTGCTTTAACGTGATCTCGATGTTGGAAATCATTGTAATCCACCGTTGAATAATTTGACTATGTCGTTATAAAAGACAAAAATCATTAAAGTCATCAGCACAGCTGCCCCGAACTGAACCATTCTCTCCCGCACCCGGGTGCTGACAGGGCTGCCTTTAACCGCCTCAATGCTTAAAAATAAAAGATGTCCCCCATCCAAAACCGGGATGGGTAACAGATTGATGATCCCAAGGTTTACAGAGATGAGTGCAATAAACCACACAAAATTTTCAAACCCGGCCCGGGCCTGGTCCCCGGCCATCTTGGCAATCATGATAGGACCGCCCAGATTGTCGGCAGACACTGCCCCCGTGAACATTTTCACCACGGACAAAAGTGTCAGCTTTACCATCCCGTAGGTATCGGATACGGCGCGGACAGCCGCGGCAAGAGGGTTTAAGGGATGGTGAAAGGTTTCGCCGGTGCCGATAATACCAATCACAAATCGGTTCACGGTTTCACCAAACAGGTTCTTTTCTTCCCGGCTCCGGGGTGTAATCATAACGGAGCGGACTTCTCCTTCCCGTTCAACAAGAACAGCCAGGGGCTTGCCTTCACTTTTTGAGACAATCTGAGAAATCTGTTCAAAAGACTGAATCGGTAAGGTGTCAATTTCCTTGATGACATCACCCTTCTTAATACCTGCAGCCATGGCCGCAGAATTCTCCACCACCTGGCCCACCTGGGGCAGTCCCATGTAGATGCCGCTGGTTTGATATAAAAGGTAAAAAATCACGATGGCCAGAAAAAAATTAAATGCCGGACCGGCAGCAGCGATCAGCGCCCTTTTCCCCACGCTTTTATGGGTAAAGGAGAGGTGACGTTTTTTTTCATCCAGGGCCTGCGCAGCACCGGGCTCCTCTCCGGTCATTTTAACGTATCCGCCCAATGGAATGGCTGAGATACAATAATCGGTCATTCCCCGTTTAATTTTCAAAATTTTTGGTCCAAAACCCAGGGAAAAAACCTCAACCCCCACACCGCAGGCGCGGGCGACAAGGAAATGACCCAGTTCATGGACAAAAACCAATACGCCAATAACAATGATAAAAGCAAAAAGGGAATATCCCATATCTATTTTCCTAAAGTTTATTACGCAAGACTTTGGATCAGGGATTGTGCTTTCTCCCTGGCCCAACGATCAGCCTCAATAATACCTGAAAGCTCAGGATTGTCAATGCAGGTATGGGTTCCCATAACCCTGCTCACCAGGGTAAAAATATCGACAAAGCTGATACGTTCTTTAAGAAAAGCTTCCACGGCAATTTCGTTGGCCGCATTCATAACAGCAGGCAGGGTCCCGCCTCTGCGGCAGGCTTCATAGGCAAATTCAAGGGATGGGAAG
>NZ_DDYV01000078.1:0-11062 GCF_002348205.1 Desulfobacter sp. UBA2225
GACGGATCCGGGTACCTTTAAGAAGGGACTGGGTCTCAACATAATCCTCACCCACACCAGCCATTTTCAACATATCTTCGGTGGCGGTCTCGTGCAGGATGTCAATGACGTCATCCACGGTAACAATACCGATAATCCGGTTGTCATCATCCACAACCGGTATGGCCAGAAAATCATACCGGGAAACCAGACGGGCCACAACATCTCTGTCCGTATAAGGCTTGATCGATACAATATCCGTGGCCATGAACGATTTAAGCGGCTTATCAGGGGATTCCAGCACCAGCTGGCGAAGGGAACTGACCCCCACAAGCTTGCCATAGTTATCTATCACATAGATGTAGAAAGGCATCTCAACATCGAGATACTTGTTTTGCAGCGCTTCGATCACTTCCCTTGCCTTGACGTCTTCTTCCAGGGCCACGTAATCCTTAACCATGAGGCTGCCGGCAGTATCTTCCTCATAGCTCATGATCTGCTCGACATTGTAAGATTCTTCCTTTTTCATTTTGGACAGAATCTTGTCGGACAATTCCTCGTCCAGACACCCGAGCAACTCGGCAGCATCATCCGAGGCCATGTGGTCAAAAACAGTCACCAGCTTATCAAAATCTACGATTTTAACAAACTCCACAAAGGTCTTTTCGGACAGGTGCGAAAACAGCAGACCGATATCATCTGGATTGTCCAGCAGCTTAAACAGCTTTTCCTGATTAGGGGGCGTCAGATTTTCAAAAACAATGGACAGGTCCGCCATATGGGTTTTTTTTATGATATTGAGCAGCTGCTTGTTGGCCCCCCGGCGCAACAATCTTATAATACTGGTCTCAAGTATCTGGATTTGCTCTTTTTGCATGGGTAATTTTCCTATAGGCAGACAGTATCGAAAGGATTAAAGCATTATTTTAATGTGCGCGCTGTTTTTAAGATTTTCCATCCACTTGTTGAACTGGACTTCCCCGTGTTCCCGGTACAGGATATTTTGGATCTGTTTTTCCACCTCTTTCTGGACAGGCCCCTGGCCCTGTGAAATGATATCGGCCACATAAAGAATCTGGAAGGAATCCCCCATATCAATGGGCTTTGTGTATTGCCCCTTGCCAACACCCTCAAGCGCCGCTTTGATCACATCGCTGAAGCTTGATATGTCAAACTCACCGAGTTCACCACCCGAAGACGCATTGGAGCCGATTGAATAGTTTTTGGCAACTTGTGAAAAATCAACTTCGTTTTCCAAATTTACCAGGACCGTGGAAAGATCCGTTGAATCGCTTACAATGATATTTTTTAAATAATATTTTTTCTTGTCCTTGAATTCCTGATAATGGCTCTGATAATAAGCATTTATCTCCTGATCCGTGACAACAATCTTGGCACGGACAGCCCTTGAGACGATCATGCTCTGGAGGATCTGCTCCCGGATTCTTTCACGGTATTGCGCAAGGGTCAGGCCTTGGGCGGCCAGGCCGAGTTCGAGCCTTTCCTGATCAAGATTGTGCTCTTTTTTAAAAGTTTCCACGGAATTGTCCACATCCGTGTCATCCACGGCAATGCCCATTCGTTTTGCTTCCTGAACCACCAGGCTGCTTTCTACCAGTTGATTGAGGACCTGGGTGTACATCTGCGCCATCATCTCTTTTTGCCGGGCCGAAGACTCCTGGGATGCCTCAATATTTTTTCGATATGGGGCCGCTGCCATGTCAAGTTGGGACAGGGTGACAATATCGTCATTTACTATGGCGACTATCCGATCAACCACCTCTTGGGCCAGACAACTTGCCGCCCAGAAAAACCCCAATATAAAAACCATTAAAATGATGTCTCGTTTTTTTCTCATACATCCGCCTTTTTTTTATATGAAAGTCCCAATACGTTATTAAATTATTTTCATGTTTTGTTGTGGGTTTAACCCAGGTGTTGACAGACCAGGTCAGCCGGGGCTGTTATTGCTTTTCAGGGTTTATTAGAAAGGCGCTTAACACCAGCTCGTCAATGTACACAGGATAGCTGGCCTGCAACCCCTGCAGCCACTTCCCAAAAGCTTCCTGGCTTTTTTCTATCCGCAGCTTGAGCAGCAAATCTTTTTCATCCATCATTGCTGAATTATTATTGTCCCGGGTTTCGTGTCCTGCAAAGCGGTCATAAAAAGCAATCATATCCTCGGGATGAATCTCCTGGGACGCCACCAGATCCTGCATAATTAATTCCTGGATGACCATATCCTTTTTTAACCTCTTTTTCCAGACAGGATATGATATGGCCCTTTCAAGGAGCATCTGGTCAAAACTGTCTTCGGGATAGTCTTTCTTAAAGTCGGCGATGGCAGCATCAAGCGCTTTGTCACTGACATTAATACCCTTGGCCGCGGCTGCAGCCAGCAGTACGGCCTGGTCAGACAGATCAGAAACAAGATCCAGAACCATGGTATTGTATTCACTGGGACTGTCTTTAATATCATAAGGGTAGTTGGCCTGCTTGACCTCCAGCTCCCGGGCAAAGTCGGCCCGGCTGATTTCCACGGTGCCGGCTTTGATGATACTGCCTTTTTCTTCAACTTTTTTTTGATCCGTACACCCGGATCCAATCACAATTGTAATACCTGTGGCCATAAGCAATAACGCCCCAAAAGAGAAGCTATTTAACAAGCCCCTTGAAAATCCATTGACGTCTTTTATGCCGTGCCAAATAGTTGTAATGCTGCTCATTTTATATTCCCATTGTGACTAACTGCCATGAGCCGGTATATTAATTTATTTTGGGAATTTTTCCTCTATTTTTTTTAAAAAAGGAAAGGAAACAAACCATGGCCCGTTTCCTTAAATTTTCGAAACTTTTAGCATTATGCCTGTTTTTTCGCAACCCCCCTCAAACCGTTGAGTGCCCTTCCCTTACGAAAACACTCTCTTTCTAAAAATTAATTAATCGGACAAGGGATAATGGCAGGCTGTCAGATGCCACGGGTCATGGGAGCAGACAGAAAGCGTTGGCGCCTTTTCAAAACACAGGGATCGGGCCACAGGACAGCGGGAAGAAAACCTGCAACCCGGCGGTGGATGTTCAGCTGATGGAATTTCACCTTGAAGCGGGGTTCTTTTTGAAGGCCGATCCGGATCGGCTACGGGCACAGCCTCCAGCAATGCCTTTGTATACGGATGGGTGGGATGATTATATATGTTTTGGGCATTCGCAATTTCCATGATACGGCCCAGGTACATGACAATAATGCGGTCAGACATGTGGCGGACCACGGACAGATCATGGGAAATAAACAGGTAGGTCAGACCCATTGCAGACTGCAGGTCCAGCAACAGATTCAAAATCTTTGACTGAACCGAAACATCCAGGGCGGAAACCGGTTCATCACAGATAACTATCTGCGGCGTCATGCTGATGGCCCGGGCAACACCGATGCGCTGGCGCTGCCCCCCTGAAAACTCATGGGGATATTTGGTCAAAGCCCCGGGGTCAAGCCCCACCTGATCCAGCAACAACTCAATCTGCATGGCCGTTTCCTGTTGTGACACCCCGTGAATGCGAAACTTTTCTTCCAGAATCTGACGCACGGTCTGCCTGGGATTTAAGGATTCAAAAGGATCCTGGAAAATCATCTGCGCCCGGGTTGAAAATATTTTACGCATTTTCCGGGTCATGGCAGACAATGGCTTCCCATCCAGAAGAATGCGGCCCTGGGTCAAAGGATACAACCCCATGATGCACCGGCCCAACGTGCTTTTTCCGCAACCGGATTCTCCCACGATACCAAGGGTTTCTCCCTTGAAAACCGAAAAACTGATATCATCCACCGCATGAACATTACCGGTCCGACGCATGAAAACACCCGAAGTGACCGGAAAATATTTTTTCAGGTGCTGGATATCCAGAATCGGCCGACGCATTGCTGAACAGTCTGATTGTCCCATTCATCTTTTCCCGTAAAACGCTCTTTTATAAATAGTTTATACCCGAAAAATAGTTTCATAAACAACCATGGGCTGACCCGGCTTTTCACCGTGGTTCAGCCCACAACAATAATTGAAAAATCTATGTGAGGTACACAGACTCTCTTATAAAAAATAAGGACAAATTTTAAGGAAATGGTAAAAAAATGAGGACATAAAAAAAAGGGCTTCTGAACAGAATCATTATTCAAAAACCCTTTGAGAATAGTCTTATTGGACAGTTACGTTGACCGCTGCAGGCCCTTTCTGTCCGTCCTCCACATCAAAAGTGACCCGGTCACCCTCATTAAGAGATTTAAAGCCTGTTGCATTGATGCCGGTATGATGCACGAATACGTCAGGTCCCTCCTCCTGCTCAATAAATCCGTAACCTTTTGCATCATTAAACCACTTTACGATCCCATTTGCCATTGCGACTCTCTCCTTACTTGTAGTGAATAATTTTAGTTTCAAACTCAGGTCCTGCCACGCCAACAAATGGGTCCAGCCCTTAGAACGAAACTTTTAAAGCCCTGCAATTGCAGCTTTGAATGTATATTATTAGCTTTTATTTAAAAATCAAGGATTATTTATTAAAATTTCATTTTTTTCGCCACCATACACCAAATGACACGCGGCAAAATGGCCGGAAGAGACGGGCATCAGCCGGGGACGTTGTTTTTCGCACTGTGCCGATACACGGTTGCAGCGTTTGGCAAACCGACACCCGGCATGCATTTCAGACAAAGCAGGCACATTGCCGGGGATGGTGGGAAGCGGCTCCTTCGCCGTTTGAGCCAGGGAAGGAATGGATCGCAAAAGGCCTTTGGTGTAGGGGTGAAATGGTTTCCGAAATAGTGTTTTCACAGAAGCGCTCTCCGCCACAGTGCCGGCATACATGACAACGACCTTGTCACAGTTCTCTGCGATCAGTCCAAGATCATGGGTAATTAGAATCACGGCCATACCTATTGTATCCCGGAATTGAAAAATAAGATCCATAATCTGGGCCTGTACGGTTACATCCAAGGCCGTGGTCGGTTCATCAGCAATAAGGATATCAGGCTCACAAGCAAGCGCCATGCCGATCATCACCCGCTGACGCATCCCGCCGGATAATTGATGGGGATACTTTTTCATGACCTGCCGGGCATCGGGTATCCCCACTTTTTCAAGCATCTGCGTCGACGCTATATTTTTCGCCTTTGCTCCCATGCCCGGAAAATGCAGGGAATAACTTTCACAAATCTGCCGGCCCACGGTGTGAACCGGGTTTAATGCGGTCATGGGCTCCTGGAAAATCATGGATATTTTCTTGCCCCGAATTTTACGCATGGCATCAAGAGGAAGGTCAAGCAGATTTTGTCCTTTAAACAGGATTTCACCTTCTTTAATTTTTGACACGGGCTTTGGTAAAAGCCGCATCAAACTCAAGGCTGTCACACTCTTACCGCACCCGGATTCCCCGGCAATACCCAGCACCTGACCGGAGGTAAGTTCAAAGCCGACATCATCCACGGCCAGGACTTCTCCATGGTCGGTCCGGAATGCCACCCCAAGATGCTTAACAGCTAAAAGCGGTGGACAATTTTTTTGATTCATTCCGGCCGGCCCTTTCGTTTATATTTGTCGTCAATGATGGTAACAGGTGCAAACACCTGTCCCGCGTTCACAACGGCAAGGGTCTGATGACGAATATGCTCATCAATCCAGAAAAGCCCGCCCGCATCGGAGGCAAAAGGATCAAACAAACTATCGGACACAGGGGTGCCGTGGAATTTCGGCAGCCTCATCCACCGCCAGTAGGCCACTCGGACATAGGGCACCATATATGAAGGCACATATGCACAGATATCATGTATCTTGTTTTGAATCGTTCCAGATAAATTGATACGTTCGGGCTCATCCAGGCTGTCCCGGTACCGGTCAATAAGCTTGTCCAGTTCAGGGTCATCCGTGTTGGTGATGTTGTTGGTCTGGGGCTTATGTGCGTTGTCCGAGTGCCATCCCTCCCAAAAAGAAGGCCGCATGCCCGTACTCCAGCCCATCCAGGCCACATCATGCTTTTTTTCCAGGGTTTTCTTAAACATGGCTGTGGGGTCAAGGCGCTCCAGTTCCAGGTCAATACCAGCCTTGAGCGCTTCTTCCTTCAATACTGCCAGCTGGGGCATATGCTCTTCTAGATAATAGGTCACGATAACGGAAAACCGCATGGCCCCTTTCTGCCAGATGCCCTCCGGCCCTCTGTGCCAGCCGGCCTGCTTCATCAGCGCTTCAACCTGTGAAATATCGTACCCACGGGCTTTGATGGTGTAATCCGTATATTCTCCATATCCGTAAAAGGCCTGGGGCAGCCGGAAATAATCGCCCCGTAAAACCTGCTTGATCACCTTATCCATGTTCATGGCATGGGCAAAGGCCTGCCGAACCCGGATATCCTCGAATACGGGACGGTCCAGGTTCAGCCACATTCCCCTGGAAGGCTGCGCTAGATCATTGAAAAAGAAGATACGTTCCACATATCCTTTATTAATAACCGGGGTGTTGGATTTCTGGTGCCAGAATTTGGGCACCACCATACCAAAGGTATCCAGACGGCCTTTCTTAAAATATTCCCACTGCATGTTGAAATCACGAATTACCGTAAAAAGCACTGAATCCACGTTAAACCGGTTTTTAAAATATCGCCGGTCCTTTGCCCACCACTGTTTTTTTCGGGAAAACCGGATAAATCGCCCTTTTTTAAAATCACTGATCTGGTAAGCCCCGGTATTGGGCACAACGGCCCAGTTGAAGCGGGATAGAAAGTCCTCTCCAAGGGTTTTAAAAAAATGTTCAGGCGTCGGGCTGATGCCAAGTTTCAGATAAAGGTCAGGTACGGCTTTGGTGCTTTTGACCGCAATGGTGTAATCGTCAAACGCCGTAACCGATTCGATCTCCCGGGTGTAGTAATCATTATACCAGGGTGCCACAATATGTTCAGAGCGCATGAATGTCAGGGTATACAAATAGTCCCTGGCGGTAACCGGCACCCCGTCCGACCACCTGGCATCTGGATCGAGCTTAAAATACATGGTCTTTTTATCCGGGGCATAGGCCCAGTGGGTGGCAAGCTCGGGAATAATACGCCGCGAGACAGGATGGATATTAATCAAAGCGAGCTGGTTGTCCAGAATTGCGCTTCGAAAAGAGCCGTTGGAATCCGGTCCCACCACCCTGAAGGTCATGGGAAAATTCATGATGGCCTCCCGGATCACCCCGCCTTTTTCAGCATTGTCCGAGGCAAACACCGGATCTGTATCATTGGTGAGCCACAGGATATTGTGCGGCAGTTTTTGATACACCAGGGGCACAAGGCCTGCATTGGAAGGCGGTTCAGATGAAGAGACATTTTGGGACCGGTCTGATGCGCACCCGAACAGCCCGCCCAAAAGGCAAAGAAAGAAAATAACTCTCATTGCAAATAAAACACGCCGGGACAGCACCTTTAGTATATCTTCCCTAACTTGTAAAAAGATTAAATCAATCCTTGACAGTAATTTTTAAAAAATAGAACAATACAGCAATTTTTAATCCGATCCAAGAGGAGTTTTCATCCCATGATCCTCCATGTGGACATGGATGCATTTTTTGCTTCCGTGGAACAGCGCGATAATCCGGAGCTTCTGGGTAAACCCGTTATCGTGGCAGGGCATTCCAACCGCAGTGTGGTATCTGCAGCCAGCTATGAAGCAAGAAAATTCGGCATCCATTCAGCCATGCCCGTATTTCAGGCCAGGCAGAGATGCCCGCATCTTATTATCCAGCCGGGCAGCCGTGAAAAATATGCCCGGGATTCAAGAAAGATTATGGCTATTTTAAGACAATTCTCCCCTTTGGTGGAGTCTGTTTCCATTGATGAAGCCTTCCTGGACATTACGGGTTGTGAAAAACTGATCGGTACGCCTGAACAGGCCGCAAAAAAAATCAAATTTGAGATTTTCAATCAGCTTGCCCTGACCTGTTCAGTTGGCGCGGCCCCGGTCCGGTTTCTGGCAAAAATAGCATCGGATATGGACAAGCCGGACGGGTTGACCATTATCTCCGGCAAGGAGATGGCCCAGGTGATTGCCACCCTTCCCATCAGCAAGGTGCCTGGCGTCGGCGCCAAGGCCATGGCCCAGATGCAAGGCCTTCAAATTGAAACCCTGGGCGATGTGAAGAGATTCGATCTCAACCTATTAACAAATAAATTCGGAAGTTTCGGACAAAGGCTGTTCCAGCTGGCCCGGGGGATTGATGCCACCCCCATAGAACCGGAAAGGCCCCGTAAATCGATCTCCGCTGAAGTCACGTTATCCTCCGATATTTCAGATCCCCGGGACGTACAATCCGTGCTTCTTGCCCAGGCCCATAAGGTCGGCAATGAACTGCGGGCCGGTAACCAAAGATGCAGAAAGGTCGGCATTAAACTGAAATTCTCCGATTTTTCCCAAATCACCCGGAGCAGAACCCTTGAAACATGGATTTCATCATCCAATACTATTTTTGACCAGGCACTCTTCTTGTATTATAATCTGAATATTACCAAAAAAATCCGTCTGGTCGGGGTGGGGGTTTCTGAATTCCAGGAGACCGAAAAGCCCATTCAGCGATCTTTGTTTTCCGATCAGAACCAGGAAGATCAACGGCAATGGGAGGCCGTGGACAGAGCCATGGATTCGGTGCTTGCCAAATTCGGCCCGGATGCCCTGAAAAAGGCAAACCTGAAAAACCATAAAGTTTCACACAACTACATAGGAGATCAGAAAGTGAACCCGCTTTGTGCTGTGCAAGTAACCATTACAGGAAGGGTCCAGGGCGTATGCTTCAGGCATGAAACCCAGCTGGCGGCCCAGGAGCGCGGTCTGTCAGGCCATGTGAGAAATATGCCCGACAGATCGGTCCAGGCCCTGTTCCAGGGTAAGCCCGAGGATATACAGGATATGCTGGCCTGGTGCCGAAAGGGTTCCACCTTTTCAGAGGTAAAGGATGTAAACACCCGAACGGTATCAGTGGATCCTGAATTAACACATTTTGAAATCCGTTATTAGAAAACCTCATTTCAAATTAAACGTCGCCTTAATCCTGGCATTATTTTCTTCATCTTCAGCAACAGGATCAGGCTGCGTAACAAATACGCGTCTTACATCAATCTTGCCGGTTTCTGTCAGATATTTGGCAATTTCACGGCCACGCCGCCACCCAAGGCCATTTAGGGCATCTCCATCCAGGGGCATGCTGGTGACCAGAAGGGTCTCTTTTTCATCCAGGGTCAACTCTTTTTCCTTTCCGGAGGCATCCCTGGGTTTGGGGAACTGTGCCTTGTCATAGGACTTTTCAATGAGACGGGTACGTTTTTCTTCATCCAAATCAGCCAGTCTCACCGTACCGTCTTCGGGCAATTTTTTATCCATGGATAAAACCATGGCTTCATAAGCCTCATATCTTAACTGCTCGGCGTCGTTAAGCTTATTGTAGTGGCTCAGGATTTCCAGTTTCAAATTCGTTCTTTTTCCCAGCACAGTTGCAAGCTTGTCCAGCTTGTCTTTCTGGGCCTGATCCAGTTGGCTTTTGCCCGGATCAAACTCCACATATCCCAGATCCTGGCCACTGCCGAGACCCACAAGGTTGCCTAAAAATTTAAAGGGAGCCGTCACAATTCCCATAATGAAATTTTTCAGGACTGTTCCCACAACCTTTCCGAAATGAAATTTAGGATCGCTGAGATCCCCGGTAATGGGCAGATTCAAATCAATTTCGCCCTTGGAATTTTTGAGCAGTGAAACGGCAAATTCCAGAGGAAGGGAGGATGCGTCCTTACTGTCCACTTTTTTGCCCAGGGTCAACTGATCAAACAGGACGTGATTGTTTGAATTAAGCTTATCCCCGTTAATATTGTAATGCAGTTCCAGGATAAGTTTTCCCTTCTCTATTTCATATCCCAGATATTTTTTGGAATAGACATTGAATTTAGGCAGCTCAATGTTTTTGAAGGATATGGTCAAATCAACAAAACGCTTGTCCTTTAAAGGATCAACCTGACCTGTGATGTCCAATGGCGCATATCCGCCATGTACACCTTTGAGTACAAGTTGGGCATGCGCCTTGCCCATGGATGACAGGCCTGTAAGGCTGCCTGCGATCTCGGTCATATTGGCGGTAAAATTGGGTTGGGTGAAATAGTCACTGAAATTGATATGCCCCCCCTGCAGGGTAATGGCGTTAATGCGGATATCGGGTATTGAACCGCCTTCCTTGACCGGTGCCGCTTCGGTCTTGGTTTTACCTTTGGGTACGGTGTTGTCCTCGGGTTGTTCCACCATAATCTCTTTATAATTGAGTTGGGCGTTTTTATTTAATATGACCCGTTGGTAGAAATCGGTCAGCGCAATTTTCTCAATCACCACACTCATGGGATTTACGCAAATATCCATACCCGTGGCATAGAGCGATTTGCATGAAAAAAATTCCGTGTCATCCACCTTGTTTTTAGACATAAAATTGTTAAGGGAAGCCTGACCCTTGTATGTTATTTCGGGTAGATCACTTTTCTTCTTGGCCGGGGTCACGACCACTGTACCCCTGGTATTAAGATATCCTTCGGATATTGAAATTTTCAAGAAATCAGTAAAATAGGGTTCTGCCGTATTCACATCAATCCGGTTGAAGTCTATATTAACGGTCGCCGCAGGCCCTGAAATGTCAAAGCTGCCGTCAAGATTAATTTCTCCCTTGTCCTTGTTGGTCATGGATGCCTTGAAGGTCGATTTTTCGCCTTTTTTTGTGGAGATATTTTCAACCGTAACACCAATGTCTTTCATGATCACCTTCACCGGCTCTTTTTTGGCTTGATCAATGAACTGAACCCGGCACTGGTCTAAAACCGTTTTATGTATGGTTGCAACCCATGCAGGTGCAGGTGCGTTCTGTTCATCCTGCTTTGTTGCGTCTTGTTTTGTCTGTGCAAGCTTTGATGCAGTCGCCTTTTCCCCGGGGTTGCCCCCTGGTTTCAGAGCCTTTTCAATGGCTGCAAGCAGGTCCATCCGGCCTGTTTTATCCCGGTTAACCTCAACCTGGGCCTTATGAAGTTCCACAAGCCGCAC
>NZ_DDYV01000145.1:0-3023 GCF_002348205.1 Desulfobacter sp. UBA2225
CTTTTCCCCCCTTTCTTTATTGTTTTAAAAGACTCAACAACCATCCCAGGCTCAGCGCCAAAAAACCCATTGTATTTTAAGGTTCTGGTCGCATTTCCTTGCACCGCTTTCAGAGTTACCCGATGATGCTTTCCGAAAAATTACGCGGTATTTGGAAATATTTTGTATTTTCTATCAAAACAGACGGCTATGCCATGCTCATCCGTGCGAACCACCCGTCCCTGAATATCAATTTGTATCTTTTCCTTTTTAAGCTTGTATCTGTCTTCCAGAAAGAGCATCAGGTTCAATTTTACATCCGAACCCACCGTTATTGGCTTGCAATTGAGGAAAAAAGCCCCTTCCGAACTGATATCCCTGGTCGTCACTTCACAACTTACAGACTGTCGGCTTTCATCCATCATCGAAAGCAGCGCCGGCAGTTTAAGATCAAATCTTTCGGTTTGCCTTCTTTCGGTTCCAGTCACGCCAAACGCTTTCATTTCGTTTGAAATCGAAGTACGCCGAAGTCAAGGCCTCAGATCCGTACGGCTTAAAATTCATTCATATCGTATAAATAAGAACCGCGGAGAGTCGTTGCAGCCATCCAATTCCATGAATTCATCTTTAGTTAAATAAATACAATTCATTCATTAATGAAACAATACGCCGATCGTATGGTTTTTTACGTATTTATTGTGGATTATTATTTCGGAAGAAAGGATGAGCTTGAAAACAGATCTAATCGTTTTTACCTAGTTTATAGATTTCAAAAAATACGAAAAAATCATACCTTTTACCGATGGCGGCCGCTGTGAATTGATGATAATTATTATTTTAAACGGGAATATAATGAATATGAATTTGTTTAAAAAAACCAAGCGCCTATAAAAGCAGTTTGATCCAAAGAGAATGCCGGCGCGGCCCTTCGACCGGCAGTAATAACTGCTACTTTTATACATAAAAACGATAGGTTAAGATTAATTAAGCATGTAATTCAAGGGGCGGAGCTGTATACAAGGGGTGGCGATAACGCCAACACTCTGAAAAAATGCCTGATTTCTGCAATCACCACATCATGATGTGAAACAGCGTTATCACTGAGGTGCTATAGCCGAAAAGATATGGATCAGCTCAAAGTTCCAAACGATCCAAACCCGATAAAACAATCAAAACAATTCAACGATCGCCATGATTCGAACACAAATTCAGCTTCAAAACGAGCAGATCGAATGGCTTAAAAAATTCGCTCTTGAAAACAACATCTCCATGTCTCAGGTCATTCGGGACTGCATTGAGGCTTACCGTGTCCATTTCGAACGGAACCGGGAATTGACCGTCAAAAAGAAAAAGGCATTGTTGGCTGTCGGCAGCTTTGCCACGGAAGATAGGGACTGAGGGATGAGGGCTGAAACCTGAGACCTGAAAGAGAAAGGCTGAAACCTGAAAGCGCTTCGTTCCCAACGCTCCAAACAATCATAACGTTTCAAACGTTCCCAATTTGAAAGTATTTGTCGACACATCGGCGTTTTACGCGCTCATTGATCGATCCGACCGGCATCATGCTCAGGCGTCTGCCTTATGGACGGACCTGCTCGATGACAACTTCCGCCTTTTAACCTCAAACTACGTGGTCTGGGAGACCGCCGGCCTGCTTCAGAGGCGGATCGGGTTTGAGGCGGCAAACCTCTGGCACAAGGACATTCTTGGGGTTCTGGATATCCTGTGGGTGGATGAGGGGATGCACCAGCGGGCCTATGAGCTTTGGCTGAATTTGGGCCGCAGAAGGCTGAGCCTGGTGGATTGCGTCAGCTTTGTGGTCATGTACGCGCATGTGATCGAGAAGGCTTTCTGTTTTAAGCCCCATTTCGAGGACCACGGGTTTTCTTTGCTTTCGCCAACCAAAGGGCGGGGAGGCAAGGGATAAAGATTCCAGGGCTGAAAGCTGAAAAGATTCAAGACAGGGAATCTCTGAACAAGGACTGAGTGATGGACTGGATTGGAAAATAAGAATATGCAGGTGCATGGAAAAATTTTTGGATTGATCCGTGAAATTAACCGCCTTACTCATAATACATTTTCCGCGTAATATTCCCCCTACGGTTTCTGGCATCGAATAAATAGATTGGCTGCTAACCCCGAAAACAGAGTACACGACAAATTTTGAAGAATCGTTATCAGCTGATCAAAAATAATACTGGAAAAGCTTGAAGGTTAAAAGGTTCATAAGGCTGTTGCTGGTAGCTTTACTGCTTTTAATGCCGTGGGTTGCGCTTTCATCGGCAATGTCTCCTTCTTCGGCTCGGGCTTTTATCATGCACGTGTCGGCCCTGGCCGGTCTCTGCATTCTGGCCTGCCTGGCATTTGAGAAGGGCATCCAGCGCGGGGGTGCGGTGTTATTTGTTTTTGCCTACAGTTTGGTCTTGGAGTGGTTGCAGAACCTCAGCCCCGACCGTTATGGTTCCATGGAGGATGTTGCCGCCAATGTCATGGGATGCCTGGCGGGCGTGTTGCTTTATTTAACCATAGTCGGATTGCGATGTCTGAAAAGACGGTACGCGATTGAGCATCCCAAAGAAACAAAGGAGTGAAGGATAAAACTGAAAAATGGATTAAGGATTGAAGGGCCAATGGTTAAAAGTTCAAAAGGCGATCAAATCTTATTCCTTAATCCTGTTTCTCCGAAGAAATTCAAACGAAACAAGAATTAATTACAGGAATTACCGGCTATGACGGAGCGTATGTGGCTGAGTTCCTGATAGAAAAAGGTTGCGCGGTTCGTGCAATCAAACGGCCGGCCTTCTTATTCAATACCCAGCGCATTGATCACTGCTATGAAAAAAACCCAGTAATTTCCGGTTAAGTTTTTGCATCAACCACTTGTAAATCTTGTTCTTTTCCATATTTTTGGTGTTCAGCGCCCATTGGCCAGCAGCGCAGTTCGTTTTCGATCTGAGTGCGCAGCTGACGAACTCGCCTGATGGATACTTTCTCTTGATAGTTGCTGTGACAATACAAGGCCAGCAGCAAATATGTGATCAGAC
>NZ_DDYV01000112.1:0-8555 GCF_002348205.1 Desulfobacter sp. UBA2225
GGATCAATGCACTGGGAAATGTTTCTGATTTATGTATCCCCCACCCTGAATATTTGAATCTTGGGAGGGATTCAGACAAACGCCGGAAGAACTATCGTGAACTGTTCAAGCATCATTTCAGCGACACTATATTAGAACAAATCCGAAAGGCAACCAACAAGGGGATGATTGTCGGCAATGATCGATTCAGTGAAGAAATCGAAGCCTTAACCGGCCGGCGGGTTAAGGAAAAGAAAAGAGGAAGGCCGGTTGGGTGGCGGAAGCCAAAGATTTAACTTTACTCTGGCCCCAATTATTCCCGGGAATTCCGACTCCTGAAGGGCCGACAATGGCCGACATCATGATAATGGCCTTGGGGGCTTGTTTTGGCTTGTCCTGATCTCCTCAGCCTACTATTTTTTAAATTTATGCGTCAGCACTGGATTGGTGTAAAAAAAATTGACAATTAAAAGTGAACGAATTATATGTACACAACATTATAAAGGGGAGTAGTTATCGGTCGAAGAAAAGACCGACCCGGATTCCGTCAAGACGGTCGAAAGACCCGGTACCGGGGCAGTGATTCTGTAAACAAGACCTTTATCCCGGATACCATGCCGAGGGTAAAGGTTTTTTTATTTTATCGGCATGGTATCTACGAATGATTTTGTTAAGGAAGGTATCTATGATTGCTGAAATCACCTGGGTCCATTGGACTGCATTTATCCTCGCCGTTATCCTATGTCTGTCCATGGATCTGGGTTTGTTCCACCGGAAAGCCCATGCCGTAAGATTCAAAGAGGCCATCCTGTGGACGGCCATATGGGTTGCGGTAGCCATGGGATTTGCATGGGGACTGAATGTTTTACGCGGTCAGGAAGAGGCTCTTGAATTTTTGACTGGTTATATTGTGGAGCTGTCCCTGTCCATGGACAATGTGTTTGTCATGGCCTTGATTTTCAGGTACTTTCAGGTCCCCTTAGCCTATCAGCACCGGCTTCTGTTCTGGGGCATCATGGGTGCCCTCGTTCTGAGAGGGAGCATGATCTGGGCTGGAGCTGCCCTGGTACGGCAATTTGAATGGATCCTGATCGTTTTTGGTTCTTTTCTAATCTTCAGCGGAATCAAATTGCTGTGTGCCAAAGAAGAAAGTGTGGAACCGGAAAAAAATATCTTAATGCAATTGGCCAGAAGATTTCTGCCCATATCTCCTTCCTATGATCGACAACGCCTTATCACCATTGTCAACGGCCACCGCATGTTTACGCCTCTGGTTCTGGTACTCATCATGGTGGAGGCCACGGATCTTATATTTGCCCTGGATTCAATTCCTGCGATCTTCGGCATCACGACAAAAGAATTTATTGTATTCACCTCCAATGTATTTGCCGTTCTGGGGTTGAGATCCCTTTATTTTGCCCTTGCCGGGGCAATAGACTATTTTCGCTATCTGAAAGTCGGCCTGTCGCTGGTGCTGGTTTTTATTGGTGTCAAAATGTTCCTGCTAAAATTCATCCACATATCCACACTATTGTCTTTGGGGATCATAGGGACAATTATCCTGGGCTCTATCGGGATTTCTCTTGTCAGCCGTTGGATACAGATCAGCAATCAATTGAAACAAAAAGAAATATCCGGCACGACCAATTTTTAAAGAAAAAAGAACATAACACGGGAATTTATCGGCATGCTCATAATCAGCTCGGTTTCAATAAGAATCCGTGATTGGGAGAGAGCCTGTCATGGATCTTTTGAATGGGGGAATATTATTGATGATTGATCTCTATCAGTTTGTGCGGATCAATAAAAAGGTGGTCATCTGGTCTTGCTTCTTTGGGCTGTTATTTCTATTACGCAAGGTTTTTGTACTCGTGTTCTTGACCTTTATTCTGTGCTATATATTCAACAATATCATTATTGTATTGGAACGTCGAATCCAAGTAAAAAGATACTTGTGTACCATAGCGATATACCTGCTTTTTGTATCAATTGTAACGGGTCTGTTTTTCCTTGTATTGCCGCACATCATAGGAGAGACAAAGCTGTTCATCACCAAATTGCCTCAATCTGTGGATGCAGTTCACCTGTATCTTGATGATCTGACACATCGGCAACCTCAAATGGCCCCGGTTATTCAACATATCAAAGAAGCTGCAACCATTGATAATTTATTGGGAATCAATCGTGACGCACTCGTTGATTTTGTGGTCAAATTTTTCAATAATACCATTCATTTTACAACTTATTTTCTTTTTAGCACTCTATTTAGTTTTTTAATCCTGTTAGATTTCCCCAGGCTCAAGCGAGGTATATCCGCATTGCAAAACACACGCTTTAAAGTTGCCTATGATGAAACCGCCAGCAGCGTCGTTCAGTTTGCTTTGGTAGTCGGGTATAATTTTCAGGCACAAATTTTGATTGCTATGGTTAACACGGCGTTCACCTCTTTATTGCTTTGGTTTTTAAAATTGGAAACTGTGGCCTTGCTTGCAAGTATCGTTTTTTTTGCCGGGTTGATTCCTGTATGGGGGACATTTATTTCTTTAATTCCTATTTTACTGCTTGCTTTTAACGAGGGGGGTGTAAGTCTGGCAGGTAAGGCACTCTTAATGATTTCCTTTGTGCATATGGTGGAGGCGTATATTCTAAACCCTCGAATAGTTTCCGCTGTTTTTAAAATCAATCCTTTATTGACCTTGATCATCCTTTACGTCGGACACTCACTATTCGGATTATGGGGAGTCCTGCTGGGTGTTCCGGTCTCCGTATATGTCTACCGCTATATTCTGATGGTTCCGGATACACTTTAAGGGGTTGATCATAAGTTCGGCCACTTTGTGTGAATCTTTTAATCGAATGCAAGATATGGACTTTGTATTTTAAATTATATAGAATATTAAAAACGGCCCTTTTTGAGAAAGCATTTACGCGAACGACAGGATGGTTTATTGGTTTAGTGGTATGTGCAATAACGCAAGTTGTGAATCCAAATATATCTTAAGTTTTTTATGAAATCATCCTCTCTTTTTTTTAAACAGATAAACAAAAAACCAGGCAGTATTTTTTTGATACTGATCTGTTTCGCCATGTTCCAGAGCAGTGCGGCCATGGCGCAAAATCGTGTGAATCTGAATTTAAAACCTGTTGCATTTGATCTTAACACGGTTGAAAAACAGTTGACGGAAATGATGGCTGACTGGGAGGAAACCGCATTTGACGTCGATGATGCGCTGGTCCGGCACGTCAGCTATTTTATCAAATATTACGCGGTTCAGAATGTGGATAAATCAAACAATATCATCCGGCGAAGCGAAAAATACCTGTATGACATAAAGAAAATATTTAAGAAATACAGTATTGCCGAAGATGTTGCCTTTGCCCTGCCGTTTGTGGAAAGCGGTTTTAATCCAGGTGCACTGTCCAATGCCGGAGCCTTTGGAATGTTTCAGTTTCTTGACACCACCGCCGTTCATTACGGCTTGAAAATCGGGGAGAATGGACTGGATGAGCGAACGGATTATCAAAAATCAGCTGAGGCCTGTGCCAAATACCTGCGGGACAACCGCAGGGTGTTTGGCAGCACGGTATTAAGCCTGGCCAGTTACCACCACGGTACCAGAATGGTCACGGATGTCTTACTCAATTGCGGTGACGATCCGGGAAGGCAATTTGGACCGATTTTCAAAAACAGTCTTTTGGGGCCTTTTTCCAGGGAGTATGTCCCCCAGTGTCTGGCTGCGTCATTGATATACCGCTATCTTAAGCAAAACAGATTGGTCATGCTTTCGGTTCCTGGGTTTGAGTCTAAAACACTTCTGGCCCAAACGCCGGTTAAATCGCTGAAAAAGATTATTCCAACCCTGTATGAACTGAATCCGGACCTTGAACATGCAGCCTCAATTTATCCGTATGCCAGCAGCAACGGGTATGTGCTGATGACAAAAATAGGGTATTCCTCTTTGACGGCTGAAATGATCCGAACCTATCCTGATTGGGCGAAAAACCCGAAACCGCATCCGTCCGGCAGCACAGAAGTCAAAGGGCTGCCAAAAACCATTCATTATGTTTTCCAGACCCACAATGACCTGTCCGGCATTGCTGCCATTTTTGGGACCAGCGTGAAAGCACTGAAATTCAGTAACCGGTTTTTGGTAAAGCAGGGGGTGCACCCCGGCGATGTAATTGAGATTAAGGGCATGGCCCCGACCTCCCTGGCTTTGGACGGAAAAAGCACCGTCTGCGACACACCCCGGGCATTGGTCACCCAGGAAGATGAAACACTGGAGACATTTTGTAAAAGGGTGGTTAAAACTATTCGTGCCGATTGTTCGGCGAGCCCCTGGCAGATGGGGGCAAATTTAACGCCTGCATTGATTTACTATTGGAATTATGATGTGCTCGGGAATATTCAACCCGATACACCCCTGGAGGGGGGGATGAATCTTAGGATTTATTCAGATTATAGATGGCATAAAACAGCCGCAGGTAGTCAAGCGCCTCCGGCAACGCCTGAGGCGCTTGACTATCGGTACAATCCATCAGTACCGACCGGCTAATCGTTAATTGAGTCCTTAATGGTGTCGGCATAGATCTCAATCACATGCCTGACTTTTACCTTATCATGTTCTTTTCGCTCTCTTCGGCCATCTGGGCGGGATGCCCGTCCTCTTCAATGAGCAGCAGGACTTTGGCGTTGCGGGTCAGACTCATGTTTGAAAAATCCTCCACGGCATTGATATAGGTTTTCTCCTAAAAAGTCCCTGGAAACAGAATGTAAATAAAAAGCATTCCCATAACGCCGGTCAAAAGTCCGTAAAGCAGACAAGGGATCATGGTGTGGCGGATAATAGTGCCCTCCATGCCGGCCAGGCCCACGGTGGCCGATGCCGCCACCACGTTATGCACGCAGATCATATTTCCCATGGCCCCCCCCACGGACTGCAGTGCCACAATAATGATATGGCTGTCGCCGGTGGTGGCGGCCACGCCGTACTGGAAGTCGGCAAACAGCAGGTTTGACACTGTGCAGGAGCCGGTGATAAAAGCGCCCAAAGCCCCGACATAGGAAGCCGCCATGGGCCATAAAGACCCGCAAAGCCCGGCCACAAATTGAGCCATGGTCAGGGGCATGGAGGCATACCCGGCCGTACCGTGTTCCGACTGTTTAAGAATTTCCACCATGGCCACGGCAAAGAGCATTGCAATGGTGGGGTTCTTCATCTTCATGACGGTATCCTTCCAGGCCAGGGCCACCTTGGATCCGGGGATCTGGTGTATGAATATGGTCAGTATCGCCACCAGCATAAAGGGAACCAGGCCGGGCAGGTAAAACGGTTTCATGGCAAAGTTGACGGTTTCCCAGCCCAGAATTTTGGGAAAGGAGATTACAAAGGATGTAACCCATCCCTTAAAGGGCAGAAAGGATAGCCGTGTGAGTACCAGCAACAGGGCAATGAGAACATAGGGTGTCCAGGCGGCCAACTGGCTCATTTTGGGGGTCAGGTTGTTGGAACCCGGCTCAATATCCCCGAGCCACTCCTTTTCCCAATGGGCCCGGTCGGCAAACTCCCAGCTATCTGCAGGCAGAAAAAGTTTTTTCTTGGCACCGGTGATCACCAGCCCCAATCCGATGAGTCCGCCCAGTAAAGAGGGAAACTCCACACCAAAAACGACAGCAGTGAACAGATAGGGAACGGCATAGCACAGCCCGGCAAATACGGCAAATTTCCAGACACCTAACCCCTCGGCCCAAGATTTGTTTTTACCGAAAAACCGGGTGAGAAAACAGACCACAAACAGGGGCAGCAGGATGGCGGCCACGGCATGAATCAGGGCGGAATAAACACCCACCTGGTGCATGAAGGCGTCAAAGGAGGCCACGGGTGCACCCTGGCCGACAGCGGCCTCCACCACCGGCTTGAGATTTTTAAGCCCAAACCAGATGGGGGTGCCCACGGCCCCGAAGGTGACGGGAATGGAGTTGAGCATCAGGCAGGCACACACCGCAGCCAGGGCGGGAAATCCCAATCCCAGCAGCAACGGTGCGGCAATGGCCGCAGGTGTACCGAAACCGGCAGATCCCTCAATAAAGGCACCGAACAGGAACGCTATGATGATGGTTTGGACCCGGCGGTCCGGTGAGATGGTGGTAAAACCGTAGGAGATGGTCTCCATGGCACCGCTCTCCCTCAGGGTGTATAGGATGAGAATGGCACCGAACACGATGATGAGCACGTTGATGGCGCTGCAGAACCCGCTCAGGGTCGAGGCGGCCACAAGGCCTGCCGGCATCTTCCAAAGGGTTGCCCCGATCAGGGCGCAGACCAGCCATGCCAGGGGCATGGCCCGGGTGGCGGGCCATCTTAAGCCAACCATAAAGATTAATACCAGAGCAATGGGAATAAACGCAATAAATGCTGATAAGCTAAGGGCCAAACCACTCCTCCTTTTCATTTCCACGTTCGCCAGACGGAAGTAATGCCTCTAAAAATCAAAATCAGGGAATTTAAATTCTTTCTTGCCTTCTAAGCAGCGGTCAGTATATTCTCCAATTCAGTTGGATTTTTGCTCTAAACCGTTCCACCCAGAACAATAGACAGAATCCTTCTATAACTATATTGGCTCATTCTATACTAATTCACTGATAACATAAAAAAGGGGATTATTATGCAAAACGAAAAACAACAAAATGAAATTATTTCTAAAGGGAAAGAAATGGGGCAAAAAGTTTTTGCCCAAACCAAAGAAGCGACAAGTCAGGCAATTAAGGCATTAAAAATACTGAGTCGCGACCCAATTGGAGGTCAATCTGAGGCGCTCAAAAACCTTGGGCAATCAAATGCTTTACGAGCAGGAATTGTATTGGTTGTGATATTTTCGATATCATGTTTTTTATTAGGACATAGTATTGTTTCTGAATCGCAAGAGGTTGGCCAATATATGGGGGGGATGACAGGAACTTACTTTAAGTTATTGTTGTTTTCATTGATTCCATCTGCATCTTTTTTTGTATGTTTTTTTCTGATAATGAAACTCATAAGCCAAGAAAAAGAAGAAATTTCAACATGTATATATACAACTGGAGTATCTACACTCCCTTTGGCGGTTTTATTTTTCTGTATAAAAATATTTGGATTAAGCAACTTTGAATTACTGTCTGCAATAGGGATTTTTTGTCTCAGTACAACATTTTTTTTGATAAATAGTTCCATGCAAGACATTTACAAATTATCCACCCAAAAATCGTTTTTAATAACTCCAACTTTAGTATTATTCGCTGGTGTTGTATCGAACGTTTTGTACTCAGCCTTAATCTAATAAAGGCCATGGGCCTATCTGGTCTATCAATATAAAATAATTTTTTTAATCGGGATAGGGACTCCTCATCACTGAGGATCCCTCCTACGCCATCAAGCATTCTGCTGACGACAATACATTATTTTTTTAAAATACAGAGTTCTGGTTTGGAATTTCATTAAATTTTAAAAAAATCGGCAGGAATGCAAACATTAAGATGGCAATACCGGCACCTGTGAACCCCATAGAAAAGAATCCACGATCTGCAAGAAATCCCATCAGAGCCGGGGCACCGCCGGCACCCATGAGAAATGCTGCCGGGACAGTCAACGAAACTATGATATTCCGGGTTTCTTTGGCTCCGATACTTGAGAGCGCTGAAAATGCCGGAGGGAAAAAAGAGACTGATAAAAGTGGCTGCAGAAAAATCACGGTCTTAAGGCCTGTCCCGGACAATAATCCGATACCCAGGGTGGCGAGTCCGCTTAAGATAAGGGCTGTACTCAAGGTTTTTTTTATTCCATATCGGTCAGATATCCAGCCAACGGCAAAAGGTACGGGCAGGGTAAGAATTCTGGACAAGGCAATCAATGTATTGGCTTCGGGCTGTGTCATTCCATGCTCGTTTACCAGATACAAAGGAAGCATGGCATAGACCCCTAATGAACTGATTACTCCCATCGTGAACAGCACGATCATAATCCAGAAAGAACGGATGAATAACAGTGGGACAATGGCTCTCAACATAGGGGCTTGGCCCGGAAAATCCACTGCTTTGCTGAATTTTAAAAAATTTATGCCAAGCACCACCGATACCATTCCGGTCAGCATCAGAATACTGCGCCAAGACATGAACAATAACAGTGCTTCGCAGATAATCGGTGACAATAGAAAACTTAAATTCGGTGCCAATTCATGAACTCCGATGGCTTTGCCCCAGTTCTGCCGACTTATTGAAGCCGTGAGCAAGGCAATTCCACTGGGTAGATACAGACCCGCGCCCATGCCGGTGATAAATATACCGGCCCGCATCATGGTCAGACTGTTACATAAGCCTGTTATGATAAAGAAAAAACCGGTCACGATTGCAGACAGACCAATGGTTTTTTTATGCAGCAGTATTTCTGAGATAAATCCTGAGCAGATCAGGGTAATAAAATATCCCGAGGCAGAGACCAAAAAAAGGGAGCCTGCTTGGTCGCCTGTCAGGGACATGTCCTGTAGAATAGTAGGTAAAAGTGGGGATATGATAATACGAATGCTAAAGTTCAAAAAAAATA
>NZ_DDYV01000322.1:0-10289 GCF_002348205.1 Desulfobacter sp. UBA2225
CCGGTGAGTGCCGTAATAAACCGGTACTGACGTGCGTCTATATCCTGGTATTCATCCACCAGGATATAACGGTACCGAGCCAGCAGGTACTGCCGGGCCTGATCCGTTTCCACACCGGGGATTTGTCTGTTGCCGTCAAGAATATCAACAGCTTCGTCAATCACTTTGTTGAAATCAATCTCCCGGTTTGGGTTTTGCCCATTGTTCAGCGACAGCAGGCAGCGGCCGGTGATGCGCATGGCAAGACCGTGGAAGGTCATGGCCGTCACCTGGGCCGCCCGTTTCCCGGTCAATGCTTTGATTCTGGCCCGGAGCTCAATCATGGTACCGTGGTTGAAGCACAGGACAAGAATGCTTTCCGGGGGGATTGAGCGTGCCTTGATCAGCCAGGCGCATCGGTGGACGATGGTCCGGGTTTTGCCCGACCCGGGGCCTGCCAGCACCAGCAGGTTCCTCTCCTCCGGGGCCGCCACAATGGCCTCCTGTACCTTATTGCCAAGGCTTTGAATAATATCTGCATAAGCTTTGGCCGTCATGGCCGTGGTGATGATTTTTTTCTGGCCGGGAAAGTACCGGCGGATGAATTTATCGTGGGAGTGTTGAAAATAGTCCCGGACAAAGTCCAGGGCGGTCCGGATTTTCTCCATGCCGAACTGGGCATATTTTTCCATGACATGCACCTGGACATTTTTTTGTTCATAGTGCTGGGACAAGGGCTCGTAATCCCCCCGGGTGTACTGCCGGGGCAGGGCAGCTTCTTCCATGGACAGGGTAAATGCCTGGCGGAATACCCCCAGACCGTTTTGAAGGGTGATCACCTTTGTGTCGTGGAGAAACAACAGGCTTTTTTCCACCAGCCTGCTGCCGTTTCCCTTGAACCCGGACAGAAAAATGTCTTGGGTCATGGCCTGGATGATGTCCGAGAGGAAAAATTGTCCCAGAATCTCTTTCTGGGCGACTTTAAGATCCGGATCAAGATTGTTGATGATGGCGTCAATACAGACCCGGGCACACCTGTGGCGCAGCGCCATGCGCTCCTTTAAAATTTGCCAGGGCACATTGACAAAAACCCGCTGCTGTTCGGCGCCTTTTTTACCCACGATCTTCAGGGTTTTGCCCCCGGATTCCCCCTGGTCGGCAGCCATGGTGTGCAGCAAGGTGGTGCAGATATCTGCGGTGGCGGTTTCGAATCCCTTGTCCTTTAGGCGCTGGGCAACCAGGCGCAGGTTGATCAGATCGGCCTTGTCCGCACTGGATTCCGGGGAGAGCTCTGCCATCAGCTGGGCCATGGTCTTTTCCATGCGGGAAAAAAGCTCTAACAGATTTTCGGCGCTGTTGCGACCCTTGGGCCGGATGAAGGCAGTCATAACTGAACCCTCCCGGAGGAGCCCTGCATTGGCCATGTTGGACAGTTCATTCATGATGGTGCGCGGATCCAGGTATTTATCCGGCAGGTTTTCAATGCCGCTGAGGGCCTCGCACAGCATGTCCGCCGAGATGAGGGCGTTTTTCTCTTCGTTGAAAAGGGTCTGCAACAGCGTCATATATACCGAATGAACGGTTCGGGGCAGATTGAACTTTTTAAGTTTCGATTCTGCTTCATCCAGGCTTTTCACCAAAGGAACGCCTTTGAAAAACAGGGTACGGTTGAAATCCCGCCGGATAAATCCGCGTCTCTCCAGCCAGGCTAGGGCAATCCTGGCCCTTTGATCATCGCCGCCCATATGCTCATATCCTGCCAGGCGAAGGATCTCTGCCGGGGTAATCACGATTTCGGGAGATTTTTTGCCCCGGTCTTTTAACACCCTGAGGATTTTTTTGATATCCTGCAAAGAGAGTTTTGAATAGGCATTCAAGGAGAACTGGCTGTCAATGTCATCCTCTTCATAAAGAAGAATGCAGTCGGCAAGGTCCTGGTCCCGTCCGGCCCTGCCGGCTTCCTGGAGATAGTTTTCAAGGGAACCGGGGATATCCGCATGGATGACCAGCCGGATATCCTTTTTGTCGATTCCCATGCCAAAGGCGTTGGTGGCGCAGATCACAGGGATGGTACCTGATAAAAAATCATCTTGAATGTTGCGCTTGTCCGGTTCTGTGCGGCCTGCATGAAATGCCTGGCAGACAATGCCGCGCTCGTTGAGAAATCGGCTTAACGCTTCGGTGCCTTTTCGGGATGCGCAATAAACAATGGCACTGCCTTTGGTTTCCGACAGATTATCGTGAAGGGTGCGGGCAATGACATCGTATTTTTCAGCGGCTGTGACAGGATAGACGTAAAAGTGAAGGTTGTCCCGCTCTACACCCCCTTCAAAGGTGTCCAGGTCAAGGCCGAGTTTTTCATTAAAATGTTGGCGGATTTCTTCTTTAACCTCTTTTTTGGCCGTGGCGGTGAAGGCACCGATCACCGGCATTCGGCCTGTTTGTTTTTTCTGGTCGGCAATGAGGTCTGCCACGTGCAGGTAGTCGGGCCTGAAGTCATGTCCCCATTTTGACAGGCAGTGGGCTTCGTCAAAGATCCAGCAGTCCACCTGGCGGGAGGCGATCAGCTCCACCACGCTTTTATTGCGAAGTTGTTCAGGAGAGATGTACAAAAGCCCGATGTCGCCTAATCGTACTCTTTCCAGCACGGCACCCCGTTCGGGAAGGGTCAGGCTGCCGTTGATGGTGGCGGCCGCCTGGGTGCCGGTGGCATGATTGAGGTTGTCCACCTGGTCCTTCATCAAGGCCTTGAGCGGCGAAATGACGATGGTGAGCGCCCCGGTTCGTTCGTACCGGTGAAGTGCCGGAATCTGGTAGCAGATGGATTTGCCGCCCCCCGTGGCCAGTATGGCCAGGTGGTGGCGGCCTGAAAGGGAGGCGGAAACGATTTCCCGCTGGAGCATCCGGCCGTCGGGCATGGTCCGGTAGGCGTTGAAACCAAAATATTTATTTAAAAGATGTTCCGGATTGTTGTGTTGTGTGCAAAAGCTGCAGGCGTCATTACCGCAGGCCATCCGAAGTCTTAAAACCAGATCTGCGATACCATCAAACTCGTGGAGTACCCAGCCGGGAAGAACGGAGTTGCCCCCGGCCACCCGCAGCCAGGAAACCAGGTAGGCAAGTTCCGGTTTTCTGTGCAGGGATTTGCTGATTTCTTCCCAGATTTCCCGGGTCGCCGTGGCACAGCCCCGGGCCCGGCACAAAGTTAAAAACAGATCCCGGGCCCGGCTTTCATGGGGTTTTTCGCCGCCAAGACGTTCAAAAAGCTGACTGATCCCCTGAAACGTTCCTGTTGGTAGATCAAAGGCCCAGGCAAAAAAAGCAATGAGACCGGGTTGGCTTTCTTTTAAGAGAAGAAACGCTGCCAGTTGATCTTCAAAAAGCACCATGGAAAGCTTTGCATCGGCCACAGGGTTGTTTCGTGATGCGCTTAAAAGTTTATATCCTTTGATGAGCCGGTGGTAGGGATTTTCCGGAAAGGCCAAAGGAGAGAGCACCAGGGTGTCGATGGGGATCAAAGAGAGGATTCCGGCATCCGGGCAATGGGCTTTGGCCAGGGTCAGGTCATGCTTGATAATATTGTGCCCGAGAATATATGTTGCACCCTGTGCAAACCGGGAAAGCCGTTGGAGTGCCGGGGCCGGATTTGAAATGTTTTTTTCATTGAAAACCAGATCGTTAAATACGGCGCCGATCTGAAACACCCCATCATCGGGTGTGGCTTCGAAATCAATAATCAAGGGATTTGACAGATCATCCTTGAGGTCAAGAGGGAGGGCGGCAGGCAGGTTCGTGGGTGCCGTTTCAGGTATTCGGTTCGATTCCCGGATTCTATCCTGATCACTATCCCGGTCTCTATCCTGGGCGATCTCCATTACCGAAACATTTTGGGGGTTAAAAACGCGGTGAGCTGCATCCTGCGGAGGCCGATATCTGTCCATGAATCTGCGTCCAGTTCCAGCCGGGCATAGGCGCAGGTGGGCAGCTTTTCTATGGTTGTGTCTCCCACCCGGTTGCAGAAGTCATGAAATGCCGGATTATGGCCCACAATAACGGCCTGCTCAATGTTTGCCGGCAGATCGTCCCGGCAGAATTCCAAAAGGTCGTGGGCATTGAAGGTGTATAGTTTTTCTGCCACGGTCCAGGTAAAAGAGATCTTTTTAAGACAGCCGGCAATTCTTTCAATGGTTTCCCTGGCCCGGGCTGCAGGGCTTGTGAAAACATTGGAAAAATCACAGCCTGCTTTTGCAATTTCAGGCGCCATGACAGCGCATGCCCGGATGCCCCTTGGGGCGAGGGGTCTGTCAATATCTGCAAGGCTTGCGTCCTTCCAGCTCGATTTGGCATGACGGATGAGGTGAAGTGTTTTCATAGTTGACATAAGTACTCCAGTCCATAAAAAATGTGCTGCAAAACAATACGATATGATTATATAGATACGCAAGTCCTGCTGACACTGATTTTTATAAAATTTTCAGTTTTTTTTCAGTTTTCGTTCAGACACTAAAATATGATGAAAAGGTTAAAGTGGTCCGGGAATATAAAGTCTGTTCAATGGGTTGGAAACCAGTGTGCGATTTATTGAAGTGGAGGGTTGACTTTTTATTGTCCAGGGAATTATGTTTATATTTTACGCCATTTTTAGTTAGCATGTGAGCCATATGGCAAAGCGGGCTTCACTATAACGAGCATGTCCTGACGGATACAACAAACAATGAAAGATGTGAGTATTGAGTATTGAGAAAACAGCTTGTTTTAAATCTCACGACTCATAACTTTCTTATAAAACCAATGAGCAAATGAGGTGGAATATTGTTAACACGAAATAAAAATAATGGGGGGAGGGGATTTGAAACAAATTAACAATTGGTCGGCATTGCACTTTTTAGCCTCTTTGGGTGCAGGGGGAATGGTGGTTACTTTTTTTATGTATTTTTTGTTCTGGGTCCCCCATCCTGGGAGACCGATCCCCGTCTATGCGGACTGGTTTTCCCATATACAAACCGCAAGTACAGGGAAACAAGCTATGATGCTTTTAGGGCTTTCCGGCATTCTTTTTTTCGCCTGGTTACATTTCAAATGGCTGTTTTTAAATTTTACTCAATACCGAATTTTTAAGGCAAACGGAGGGGTAAAAAAAATTATCGGAACCAATGCCCATACACAACTTATGGCAATGCCGTTAACTTATGCCATGAGTCTCAATATCTGTTTTATTCTTTCAGCCCTTTTTATCCCGGGGTTATGGAATGTCGTTGAGTGGCTCTTTCCCGTCTCGATATTTGTGTTTACGATGATCGGTGTGTGGGCCAGTCGAATTTATCTGGATTTTTTTAGTCTTGTCCTGCAGAGCGGCAGTTTTGATCACACAGCCAACAATTCACTTAGCCAAATGTTACCCAGTTTTGCCTTTTCCATGGTTGGTGTCGGGCTGGCTGCCCCGGCTGGAATGAGCCAAAATACCGTTGTTATCGGAATTAGTTATTTGTTATCAATTTTTTTTACAACAGGGGCGTTATTCATAGGGCTGATCAAATTGATTATCGGCATGAATGACATGATCAAACAAGGGGTGTCCCGGTCATCCCTGCCGACGCTTTGGGTGGTGATACCGATATTGACGACAGCAGGCATCGCCGCAATGCGGTTAAGCCATGGTCTTCATTCCCTGGAACTTGGCCATGGCGCCCCAGATTATATTTTGCTTGCAATTATTTTTTCCATCCAGATCGTATTCTTTCTTCTGGGATGGTCGGTCATGAAACGGATGAAGTATTTTAAGGCACTACTCAATCATGAGGAGGACACGCCTGTAACTCTTGCGCTGATTTGTCCCGGTGTCGCTTTTGTTGTTATGGGCCACTTCGTTTTGAATAAAGTGATCGCAGCAATCGGAATTCTAACGAAATTTGATTATACTTACATGGCGATTTCTTTTGGCTTGATTGTTTTGCAGTTCATTACAGGTTGGTTATTGATCAGGCTTGCACGCAAGCAGCTCAGGTATACTTAACGATAAGTTTGTTTTTGATACTTGATCATCGAGTTATAAAAGATGCGGACTGTTTGCATGGTTCAATTCCAATTTTTTATTGTTATAACCCATAAAAAAAGGAGGAGGAATGGCTTCGGTTGGATGTGAGAGACCAGGCGCTGGTTTGATTGAACAGGAAGAAAAAAGTAAACAAGAAATAAAAGAAACAAAAGAAACTAAAAAAGGAGTTGTTAATATGATTCGTGTAGGACAAAAAGCGCCTGATTTTCAGGCGCCGGCATATTATAAGGGTGATTTTGCCTCTATTAAATTGTCTGACTATCTTGGCAAGTGGGTTGATCTTTGTTTTTATCCCGGCGATTTTACATTTGTCTGAGCCACCGAAATCTCGGCGGTCGCTGAGAAAAATGAAGAATTTGAAAAACTGGGCGTACAGGTGCTGTCCATGAGTACGGACTCCATTTTTGTTCATAAAATGTGGGAAGCGGCAGAGCTGTCAAAAATGGTGGGAGCAGGAAAAATACCATTTCCCATGTTGTCTGATGGCGGCGGAAAGATTGGGCAGATATATGGTGTATATGATGAGAATGCCGGTGTGGATATCCGGGGCCGTTTTCTCATAGATCCCGACGGTGTTGTCCAGGCATTTGAAATGCTATCACCGCCTGTGGGACGTAATGTATCTGAAACAATCCGGCAGATACAGGCCTTCCAGCTTGTCAGGGAAACCAAGGGAACCCAGGCCACGCCGTCCGGCTGGAGACCGGGAAAAGTAACGCTTAAGCCGGGACCCGGCTTGGTGGGTAATGTATGGAAAGAGTGGAAAACAGAAATGGCATTTGATTGAAACGATTAAAGCGATAATAAGTGTTTATCAGGGGGCATGCTGAAGCTTAAGTTTTAGTATTGCCCCCTTCATATTGTCTATTATAACCCGCCATGCTCCATAATTAATACCAGCCCATCCGGCTTAACGACCCTTTTCGTTTAACGTAAAAAATCAGTTTACAACCCATACGGTACAATCAGAAGCCGATTGAACGACCTTTGTCGAAACCGAGCCAAACAAAAACTCTTCAGCTTTGCTCACTCCGCGCCTACCGATTACAACTGTATCGTAATTCCCTTCTTCCCTGATCCTTAAAATATCCATACCGATACTGCGTCCGGTAGTACATATATCCGTATCATGAAATGGAGATTTGCAACTAGCAAAATATTGTTCAGTTACAACATCAGCACAAGCACCTTGTTTTATAAGGCTTTGCTTTGCCAATGACAGCTTTTCAGTCATCTCCTCTTCGTTTTTTCTACACTGACTGACCCAAATTTCATCATCAGGGTAAAGATCCTTATCCTGCAGCCTTTCGACATAAAGAATTAAAACTCGGGATATGGGGTAATGCTTCACTATATCACCCACATATTCAACCGCTTTGAAAGAATTTTCAGATCCATCAAATGCCACGAGAATCTTATTAAGTGTCATAATTTCACCCCCCCTGTTTAATTAGACATTATAAAGACCGAATCTCTTTTAAACTTTTATTCATATCAACCAGTATTTCATCTACCGACTCATAGAAAACCGAACTTGAAGACGATAAATGCATCAAGATATTATTTAATGAGTTTGGAATATAATTATATATTTTCTGCACATTAACGACACGGTTGCCGATAACTACAGAGTAATCACCTGCATTCAGTGTATTGAGAATAGAATTTTCCGTTCTGAGTTCCAGCAAAGTCTGCATAGTAAGATTTGCTTTACCGACAATATACACAAGAATGCTTTTTAATCCGAAAATATCCAGAGCAAAGGGATTTTCGTAAAGCTCAAACGCATAATCAAAGTCGATCCACCGATATGCGCCGGTGCCACTTTCAACCCACAAGTGATCACGCCGGATATCACCATGTTTTTCATCGTGGCTGTGCAAAAAACTGATTGCTTCGCACGCATCCATAAACTTCTCAAATATATCAGGAAAATATTCATGAAAATAAGTTTTATGATCCACCGGGATATCGTCCACCACAACGTCAAGCCGCTTTCCGCGAATGATATCCAAGACTCTGACATTATTTCCTGCTATGTCATCCTTAGAATATCCCTGCATGAAACGCATATCCCCTTTAACAAGATCTAAGATTCTAGCTTCTTTACGAGGACTTCTATAACACTTAATTTCGAACGGCCCAATATGCATTGGAAATGTTTCATAAAAGGCTAATTTTAAAATTTGAGACTGACCGGATTCAAGATGCTTAACGCGCTTTACCCAATATTTCGGGTCAACCAAACCAAATCGGCGCTCCTGCTCATTTTTAAGTACAAGAAAATGCTCATTTCCAAGTTTCATGACATCACTGTAATCAATACTCATAAATTCAGTCGAATCAGTGAAAATTTTCCCAAAACGGGACATTGGAGAATCAGGCATATACTTATGGATAAGTTTTTTAACCTCACTACTCATAGACACTCCTGATATTGTATATGAACTCAATGATTGAGATGAAGCAACATAACACTGCTTATAAACTTATGAAAAGGGTACCACAACAGAGTTAAAAGTAAAATAGCAAGGCTAATTTATTTCAACTCTCAGGATCAGCCTATTTTAAGAACCTTTGCTCCCCTGATGGTTCCTTTTTTCAGCGCTGCCAGGGCCTGGTTAGCCTCTTCAAGTGAAAATTCCTCAACCTCCGGCCGGATGCCAAACCGGTCAGCCAGGGTTAAAAATTCTACTACATCCTTACGGCAGATATTGGCAACACTCTTGATCTCTTTCTCCATCCAAAGATGGGCCGGATAATCCAGGTTTAAAAGGTAATCTTTATCCATCTCTTCTTTCCTGATGGCATTTATCACCAGCCGTCCGCCGGGTTTAAGGTTTTTCATTGCCTCAACAACCGGTTTCCAGGCAGGTGTGGTGTCAATAACAGAGTCCAGCAGTTCCGGTGACGCTTCTGCCGTATCCCCTGCCCAGACAGCCCCAAGCTCTTTTGCAAATTCTCTCTCTACGGAATTTCTGGCAAAAACAAACACCTTTGCATCAGGATATTTAAACCTGACCAGCTTTAATACCAGATGACCCGAAGCACCAAACCCGGTCAGCCCGATATTCTGCCCATTCTTAAGTCCTGTTAATCTCAAAGAGCGGTACCCGATTGCACCTGCACATAAAAGTGGCGCAGTCTCCGTATCCTTAAGCCCATCCGGAACAGGAACGGCAAAGTGTTCCGGAATGACCATATATTCCTATTCCGCATACCCGCCATTGGCATCCTTCCCTGTGGCCTTGAAATCCTTACACAGGTTCTCATTGCCGGCCAGGCAGAATTCACATGTGCGGCAGGCTGAATAAATCCACGCAATCCCAACCCGGTCACCAAGTTGAAAACTTTTAACATGTTTACCGGTCGTTTCAACCTGTCCCACCACCTGGTGTCCCAAAATAACCGGCAGAACCGGCGGTGCAGATCTGCCTTCAATTTCATCCAGTTCAGTATGGCAGACCCCGCAGACAGACACCTTAACCAAAATTTCGTCATTTCCCGGAACAGGAACAGGCAGGTCAACCAAATCCAGAGGCGTCTGGTTTTCAGCAAAAAGACCAAGTTTTTTCAGGACCATGGCTTTCATAATGAAAATTCCAATTGCATATTTGTTAAAATTTAAAGCATTAAAAGATAGATTTTGAATATTACATGTATTATCAGAAGATTGTAGCAAGGGAATTGCAATTTTACCAGCAATTCTAATTTTATTCTCACACAAAGCCTCAAAGGCACAAAGGTTGAGAAAACCAAATAAAAGCTTTGTGTCTTAGTGTCTTTGTGCGAGTTGTTTAACTAAAAAAAATCATATTTCGAATTGCTGCAATTTTACGATTAATCCGGGGACATGATTAATCCGGGGACATCTTACATATTTTTCTTCGACCTGGCTTCTTTGGTCTGAGCCGTCTCTCTAAAAGAGTCTCCAATTGCTTTACAAAAGTGGTTTTTCCCAACGGTCGGCCGTTACGTTCATGCTTTCTGAACAATTCGATTTCAGATTCTTTTATGTCAGAGGATAAAAAATCTCGCCAGGGTGTATTAACAATCTCAAGCAAGGGTCTTGTTTTGACAAGAACGTCATCCTTTTCATTCATATGCGCCCCGGCGCTACTCCATTTCCAATCCTCAGGACGTTTTACAAGACCCGCACGGACCGGGTTATACTCGATATACCGCGTGCATGCCTTCAAGTAAGTTTCTTCCATGATAAATGATGCAAAACGCCCCTGCCATAAATGACCGCGCC
>NZ_DDYV01000077.1:0-3607 GCF_002348205.1 Desulfobacter sp. UBA2225
AACCTGATGAAAGGCAGAACCACCTTCATCATCGCCCATCGGCTTTCCACCATCAAAAAAGCAGACCGGATCATCGTCATCAAGGATGGGTTGATTGCGGAAGAGGGCACCCACGATACACTCCTTGCCAAAAACGGCGTATATCATATGCTCTACACCATGCAATTCGTTGAACAATGACCGTCGACATTATCATCCCCACCTACAACCGGGCTGCCCTCTTGCCAGAAACACTGAAAAGCGTTCAGAGCCAGACCTATACGGACTGGCGCTGCTGGATTGCGGAAGATGGGGAAAGCCAGGAAACCAGAGAGGCGGTCAAGCCCTTTCTGGCCGACAACCGTTTTATTCATTTACCGGGCCGGCATGCCGGCTATCCGTCCGCCCCAAGAAATCGCGCCATTGGTCAAGGCACTGCCCGGTTTGTCGCCTTTCTCGATGACGATGATCTCTGGCTTCCTGAAAAGCTGACACGGCAGGTGGAATTTCTTGAGCACAACACGGCGTGCGTTCTCCTCGGCGCCAACGCCTTCCGCTGGGATGGAATCGGCCCCAAAGAAGGCGCTCCCGTCTACCACCAGAAAATCTCCTTTGGTCTGATTCCCTACGAGAAGCTGGTGCAGGAAAACATATTCATTATCTCCTCGGTCATGACCAGACGGGAACACCTCATCAAGGCTGGAGCATTCAATGAAGGTCTCGCCCCCCCGGTCGGTGAGGATTACGAATTATGGCTCCGCCTCGGCGCCTTGGGCGAGGCTTGGATGCTGGCAGACCCTCTACTGATCTATCGCGAAGCCGCTTCCACGTACTATGTGAAAAAAATGGACCGCGCCACAAAATACCAACTCAGAGCAGGCATCTATTCCGCAGCCCTGCAAGGTACGCCCGATATCCCAAGCCCCCTTGCCGCTCCGGCCAAAAAACATTATGAGGATCTCTGCCGGGCCGAAAGGGATTTTTATCGTGCCGGACCTCGTTTCATGGACAGGTTCCGCAGAACAGTATCAAGAAAACTCAAATCAATAGTTGCTCTTTAAAATGATCATAGTCAGAATAATGGGTGGACTGGGGAACCAGATGTTTCAATATGCCGTAGGCAGGCGTCTTGCTGCAATACATGGCACCGTGCTGAAACTGGATATATCGGATTTCAAAAATTACACTCTGCACGACTATGGCTTGTCCGCGTTCAATATAAAAGAAAGCATCGCAACCCAAGAAGAGATACGACTTTTCAAAGAACCAGAGGCAAGTTCTTTGAAAAAGAAAATCAAAAAACTTGTGGGATACCCAAACAAATTGGGAATAACCCATATCCGGGAAAACCAGTATCATTTCGATCCGGCAATACTCACCATGCACGATTCCGTATACTTGGACGGCTACTGGCAAAGCGAAAAATATTTTTCAGACATCTCGGAGATTATCAGAAATGAATTCACGGTAACATTACCGCAAACAGGCAAAAATTTGACGCTGGCACAACAAATGACTTCCTGTGAATCAATAAGCCTGCATGTCCGCCGCGGGGATTATGTTACCGATGGAAAAACAAACACAATCCATGGGACATGCGATCTTGACTATTATGCCCGCTGCATTGGACGTGTTGCCCAAAAAGTTCATCGCCCTTGTTTTTTCATCTTCAGCGATGATCCCGAGTGGGCGGAAAAAAATTTACGCATCACACATCAAGCCACCGTCATCGATCATAACGGCCCCAAAAAAAATTACGAGGATTTGCGCCTGATGAGTCAGTGCAGGCATCACATCATTGCCAACAGCAGCTTTTCCTGGTGGGGGGCATGGCTCAACCAATATCCGGATAAATTGGTTTTATCCCCGGCCAGATGGTTTAAGGAAGAAACTTTCAACACTAAAGATTTAATCCCTTCAACTTGGCAAAGGCTATAAGGCAATTCATGAGCTTCCGAATGCTAGAACAAAAAAATCACGGGTCGTTTCCCTGCCTTCAGGACAAGGGCTATTAATTAAACCACTGTAAATAACTCACCAGAACAACAAAAAAACCCAAGAGAACAATTATGAAAAATATCGCAATATCCCTCTATCTTGACCTAATGAAAAAAACATTGTCGTTTACGCTATGGCCAGAACCCGGGATCCCTCTCGAAACGTTCAACTATAAAAGATCCGCAACAAAACGCTATTTCATCCACAACTTTACAAAGATTCTTCGCCGCTTCAAGCTGCAGATAGTCGAGATTGCCAATTACAAAGAAAAAGATCGCGAGGAAGGGATTATCTGGCCCATGTATGCGGAAACCATGATCGGTTTGAAAAGGCTGGACAATATCCAATACTGCATTGAGGAGGTTTTAAGAAACAAAATCGAAGGCGATCTTATTGAAACTGGGGTTTGGCGCGGTGGCGCGTGCATTTTCATGAAAGCA
Source organism: Desulfobacter sp. UBA2225 (assembly GCF_002348205.1). Classification (NCBI taxonomy): domain Bacteria; kingdom Pseudomonadati; phylum Thermodesulfobacteriota; class Desulfobacteria; order Desulfobacterales; family Desulfobacteraceae; genus Desulfobacter; species Desulfobacter sp. UBA2225. The sequence continues at coordinate 2,418 of NZ_DDYV01000077.1, forward strand.
GTACTCAGTGCTTATGAAGAAAACGAAAGGACCGTATTTGTTGCAGACTCATTTGAAGGACTCCCCAAGCCAGATGCAACCAATTTCCCTGCAGACAAAGGGGACTCACATCACACGGAAAAATTTCTTGCTGTTTCCCAAGAAAATGTAGAAGAAAATTTCAGAAGATACAACTTGCTCGACAGCAAAGTCGTCTTTCTCAAAGGGTGGTTCAAAGATACTTTGCCGCAGGCTCCAATAACAAAATTATCCATTCTCAGACTTGATGGCGACATGTATGGATCAACAATGGATGCGCTCACACATCTTTACCCTAAATTGTCCAACGGCGGATTCTGCATAATCGACGATTATGTCCTCCCGGGCTGCAAAAAAGCAACAGATGATTACAGGGCCAAAGAGAATATTGATGCACCACTCCTCCGGATCGACAACTCTGGAGTGTATTGGCAAAAAGGGAATAACTGACGCGAAGCCATTATGAACATCTGCGGAATCTGCCAAAACACTTCGGGCAACAAAAAATACGTTTTCAGAGAAATGATGCTCGGCACCAGAGACGAATTCGATTATTTCGCATGTGCCAATTGCGGTTGCCTGCAGATTACAAATATCCCTGAGGATATGGCTCGGTACTACCCGGACACTTACTATTCCCTGCAACCACAGAAGAACAAGAAAATTTCTCCCCTGAAAAAGTTTCTAAAAAAGCAACGGCTACAATACTGCCTTGGGGAAAGCAATTTCACAAACAAAATATTAACTAAGCTTTATAAACCTCCTCAATATTTCGAGTGGTTTAACGGATTAAACCTAACCGCGACTTCAAAAATCCTTGATGTGGGGTGCGGTTCAGGGGACCTTCTCCTCAGCATGCATAAAGAGGGCTTTACAAATCTTACCGGAGTGGACCCCTTCATCGCCCAAGATATTCACCACGAAAACAATGTAACAATTCACAAATGCGATATTGCCGAATTACAGTCACAATTTGACTGTATCATGATGCACCATTCTTTCGAGCATGCAGCAAATCCGCTTGTCTTGTTGACCAAGATCAAAGAAGCCCTTGCTGACAATGGGCGAATCCTGCTTCGAATCCCGCTGTGTGATAGTTATGCGTGGAGAACATACGGCGAGCACTGGGTGCAGTTGGATGCGCCGCGACATTTTTTCTTGCATACCCAAAA
>NZ_DDYV01000211.1:0-6296 GCF_002348205.1 Desulfobacter sp. UBA2225
AACAAACTCGATAGGGTCTTCCACCGTAATAATATGGTCTTTTCTGTTTCTATTGGCCTGATCAATGATGGCAGCAAGGGTGGTTGATTTACCGGACCCGGTGGGTCCGGTCACCAGTACAAGCCCCCTGGGCAGGTCTGCCAGTTTTGAAATGACAGGCGGCAACCCAAGGGCTTCGGCAGTCAGAATATCCGAGGGGATTTCGCGGAATACCGCGGCTATGCCGTTTTTCTGCATAAAATAATTGGCCCTGTAACGGGCAAGGCCGGGAATTTCATACCCAAAATCAACATCCCCGGTCTCTTCAAATTCCTTAATCTTTTCCTGGGAGGTAATTTCATACAGCATGCCGCGCAGCTTATCACTGGTCAGTTTATCGTATTTAATTCGCTCGATGTCGCCGTGAAGTCTTAACGCAGGCTGCTGCCCCGCAGTCAGATGCAGATCGGATGCCCCCTGGTCATGCATAAGCTTGAAAAATGCATCAATTTCAGCCATTTTTTCCCCTTATTATTTTGTTATTTGCCCCCTGAACGGGGAAAAGGACTCAGGCCCGACGGATAAATCTCACGGCCGCATCTGATTCGTCGGCAGCTTTATTTTCTTCCTTGGTCATTTCGAGCAGTTTTGAGTGCGACTCAAGCACCGAACCGATCTGCATTTCAAGCTGGATGCGCTGGCGTTTAAGTTCCGTAATATCGCTGTGCAACTGGGAAAGACGTTTATGGGTCCGGTTCAGAATCTTTTCAGCCTCAACCTCTGCATTTGCGATTGTTACCTGGGCGGATTTTTCAGCGTTTTCCTTCATCTGATCCAGTACTCTCTGGGACTGAATCATGGCATTTCTCATTGATTCTTCGCGTTTTCTATAACCTTGGTTTTCCAAATTCAATCGATGATTTTCCTGCCTGAGTTGTTCTATGGCAGTTTCCTGGGATTCAAATTCCCTTGCCACTTCTTCAAGGAAGGTATCCACTTCCTGTACATCAAAACCTCTGAAACGGGTGGAGAATTCTTTTTGTTTGATCACCAAAGGTGTAACGCCCATGAACAAACTCCCTTTATGATTATCACATCGAACGGGCCATGCCGATCAGGCTCTTTACAACAAAATTCTGAAGAAAAATAATAACTAAAAATACAACTATCGGGGACATATCCAAACCGCCGAAGGTCACGGGAAGATGTTTGCGGACCTGGTAAAACACCGGTTCCGTTGTCTTGCGAAGAAACCGGACAATTGGGTTGTACGGATCCGGATTCACCCAGGACAGCACGGCCGAGGCAATAATTATCCACATATAAATATTTAAAGCATAGTCAAGAACAATGGCAATAGCCATAAAGAAATTAGCCAATATCAGCATTCTACATCACCCTGGTTCAGGTTGTTTTTATGGAACGTTGTTACCGTGAGACAATTGAAAAGTCAAGTTTTTTTGACTTTTTCTCTACATTGTTATAAAAGTACAGATCGTTTAAATATTTACCCTTTAAAAAATTATGTTTAAATTATTTTGAAAAAATTAATCAACTTCATAAAAAAACTTTTTGCAGGAAAACCAAAAAAACAAAATGCCGGAACCACTATTTCGGAACCCAGGAAACCTAAACCGACTACAGCCCCACATAACAGGGACGCCGGGACGGTTGAAAAGCCGCGTCAAAAAATCAGAAAACCGAGCTGGACCCTGGAGAATTTCCAGGTCGAGCCCCAGGAGGGAAAGACCCGTTTCCATGACCTCCAGCTGACCACGGGGATGATGCACGCCATCTGTGACCTTAATTTTAAATACTGCACAGAGATCCAGGCCCAGCTTCTTCCTCACACCCTTGACGGTCGGGACGCGACCGCAAAGGCCCAGACCGGAACAGGCAAAAGTGCCACCTTTATCATTACCTTGATTGATCGGTTTGTCCGCACATCCGTCAAGCGGGAAAAAAAGTATCCCCGGGCCCTGATCCTTGCCCCCACAAGGGAACTGGTTCACCAAATTGAAAAGGATTTCAAGGGACTTGCCAAATATTCCCATCTTCGCATTGTCCCGATTTTTGGCGGCACGGATTATCGCAAACAGCAGACGCTTCTGACAGACAAACCCGTGGACGTCATAGCTGCAACCCCGGGACGCCTTCTGGACTTTATCTCAAAAAAACTGATTGATCTGTCCAGGGTGGAAATTGTTGTCATTGACGAGGCGGACCGAATGTTGGACATGGGATTTATCCCGGATGTCCGCCGCCTGATTTATATGACACCTCACAAGGACAAGCGCCAGACACTGTTTTTTTCCGCCACCCTCACAGACGATGTACTCCGCCTCGCCGAATCCTGGACCCGGGATGCCGTGGGCATTGAAATTGATCCGGAACATGCCGCTGCGGAGAGCATCAACCAGATTGTCTATCTGACCACGGAAGGGGATAAGTTTAAAAATGTCTGCAATCTTCTAATTAGTGAAAATCTTGAGCGGGTCATCATCTTTGTCAACCGCAAGGATACGGCCCGGCATCTGTCGGAAAAATTATCCAGGTACGGCCTGAATGCGGGGATACTGTCCGGAGATGTGGCCCAGGACAAACGATTCGAGGTGCTCAACAGGTTTAAGACCGGGGATCTGAATGTTCTGGTGGCAACAGACGTAGCCGCCCGGGGACTTCATATTGAAAACATCAGCCACGTAATCAACTATGATCTACCCCTGGAACCCGAGCATTACATCCATAGAATCGGACGCACCGGCAGGGCCGGCGCCACGGGTACCTCAATAAGTTTTGCCGATGAAATGAGTTCGTTTCAAATCCCTAAAATTGAAGAGGTACTTGGCCACAAAATCAGCTGCGAATATCCGACAGGAGCTCTGGAAGCGAAGCTGCCGGCACCGGTGCCGCGTCCTTCAAAGCAAAGGTCTAAACAGAATCAAACAAAAGCTGAGAATAAAGAGAAAACGCCTTACAGGAAACGAAAAAAGCCCGCAACAACAATGGCAAGCAAAAACCCATGACCCGGTTGACACCCACGCATATTCAATGTAAAAATAGCCCGTTAACTAACCAATTTTGACATCACAAGGAGTAACACCACCATATGTTTGGTCTAGGAATGCCGGAAATTTTGCTGATTCTGGCCATAGCCCTTATCGTCATAGGTCCGCAGAAACTGCCGGAAGTTGCAAAAATGCTCGGCAAAGCCATGGGGGAATTCAAGCGATCTGCCCAGGAACTGAAAAATTCCATTGATATAGAAACCACGGTAAATGAAGCCAAGCCGAAACCTGTTAAAAGAAAACTCAAAGATGTTATTAAGGATATAGGCACGGAAGACCCCAAACCGCAGCAGGTTTCCGCCAAACCGGAGACCACGGACAAGGCGGATGAGCAGAAAGCCAAAGCATCCCCGGAACCGGCACAGGACAACCCGAATGCAGGCCCCCCGCCCCCGGCTTCGTCCAAAACAGAAACAGTCACCTCTAAAGAATAAATCCATCAGGTATCCGACATGAACGACCAGGAAGAAAAAAGTCCTTTTACCGAGCATCTGGGCGAATTGCGTGACCGTCTGATTCACTCCTTTATTGCCGTGGGTTTAGGCTTTGTTGTTGCCTATTTTTTCAAGGAACAACTGTTTGAGATTCTGACGGCCCCCCTGGTAACCGCTATGGCAAAAAGCGGCAATGCAAAACTAATATTTACAGGCTTACCCGAAGCCTTTTTCACCTATATGAAAGTGGCCTTGCTGGCAGGCATTGCCCTTGCCACCCCGGTACTGTTTTATGAATTCTGGATGTTTGTTTCTCCGGGGCTGTACCGGGAAGAAAAAAAATATGTCCTGCCCATAATCATTCTATCGCTTATTTTCTTTATTGCCGGTGCCTCATTCGGGTATTTTATTGTTTTTCCATACGGGTTTGAGTTTTTTCTGGGCTTTACCACGGAAACCATCCAGGCAATGCCTTCCATGAAGGAGTATTTATCCTTCGCATCCCAAATGCTTCTGGCCTTTGGATTTGTTTTTGAGTTGCCCCTTGTCCTGACCTTTTTGTCCCGCATGGGTCTGGTTCCCCCCGCCTTTTTAAAAAAAAACAGGAAATATGCCATACTTCTGTTTTTTGTGGTAGCAGCAATCCTTACCCCCCCGGATGTGGTTAGCCAGATTATGATGGCCTTGCCGCTTATTGTTTTATATGAGGTTGGGATTATTGGCGCCACTATTTTTTCACGAAAATCCACGGCTCAGGAAGAGGAAGAGGACGAGGAGGACGAGGAGGACGAGGAAAACGAGGAAGACGAGGCGTCGGTTTCCCAGGACCCCGAAGACGGGGAGAATACTGAAAGCGATACAGAAGATGAAGATGAAAAATAGCACCCTGAAAAATTTTACAAAGACGGTTAGGATTGACTTTACCCGGGGCTTAGGTGTAAAAAAGGCAGGTAATGAAAGACATAATCGGCTCTATAGCCGAAAAAAAGCAATATAGTTTTAACTTTTAAAGGAGAAAAGAGGTTATGAACAAGAAAATTTTTACCCTCCTGCTGGCAGCAGGGATTGCTGTGGTTTTCACTGCCTCCGGCATACAGGCAGGGAACACTGTAGATGATGTGATCACCATGAAAAGCAAAATTTTAGATGCAACGCGTAAAAAATCGCCGGATGCAGAAAAACCTTGCAAGCTGGTTGAATTCACCCATAAAAAACATTATGAAGAGTACAAAATTTCCTGCGGCGACTGCCATCATGACAAAGAGGGCAAACCCCTTGCCGATCTTAAAGCAGGCCATGATGTCCAAAAATGCGAAGAGTGCCACAGCAATGTAAAAGCCGGCGACAAAACCTTCCAGGGCAAATACAAGGCCAAACCTGTTGACATCATGCACCTTGAATCAGCCATCCATGAAAACTGCATTGGCTGCCACAAGGAAAAAGGCCTGACGGTCGGCACCAAATGCGGCGACTGCCACACAAAAATGTAATTATCAAGGTAGACGATTAACCGTTTACCCGTTATATATTTGAAAAGGGGAAAACCGTATGGTTTTCCCCTTTTTTACGTTTCACGCCGCCAGGTATGTCAATGAGTAAAACATCACCCCACACACCCCAGACTTGGGTCCTGGACCACAATGGTCCGCCTTCTGTGTTTCTTTTTTACCTGGCACATCAGCGTTTTATACACGGGAAACCCGGAGATGGGATCAAACTGCTCAAGGTCGGTAAGCACATTGACATTGGCTTTTCGCCAGGATTCCGGGCCTAAAGGACCGCCGCCGCCCACTGGTGCGTAAACAAACCCTTTCATCACATTTTCCGTGACATCGGCCCGCATCTCCACAAACCCCCGGGGCGTTTTCACCACCACCGTATCACCGGTCTCAATCTGTCGATCTGCGGCATCCTGCGGATTCATCTGAACCATGGGATCCGGATATTTTTCAATAAAATCAGGAATTGCCCGCAGACAGGATTTCATGTCCGGTTTAAAGGGGCCCGTTCCAAGAATCAAAGGAAACCGGTTGGCCAGTAAAGGTTGACTGACGGGGGTTTCAAAAGATTCTTCATATTTTGGCAATCCCTCATACCCCATCTCCTCCAGCAGCTGCGATTTAATTTCAAACTTGCCGGACGGGGTTTCAAAGCCTGGCTTTCCGTCCGTTCGCAAATGCCCTGTCTCCCATTTCCGGTAGGTCATGGGTTCGGCTGGTTTGCGCACTGTCAGGCGCTCATCCTGTTCCATATCGGCCCGGGTAATGCCGGTATCTTTTAAAACCAGGTCCAGCAAATGTGTTTCATTGGCAGGAAACTTTTCGCCATACCCAAGTTTTTGGGCCAGTTCCGTTAATATGGTAAAGCAGGGTTTGCTCTGCCCCACCGGTTCAATCATTTTTTCCCGTAACCGGACAGCATTGCCGTAAAAGCAATAGGATGACTGCTCAAAAGCCGTGGTGGCCGGCAGTACAATATCCGCCCAGGCGGCATCCCGGGTGAGCTGCAGATCAATGGAGACCAGAAAATCCAGGGCATCAAAGGCCTTTTGCCACAAAATGGGGTTGGGCCAGGCAGTGAGGATGGATGCGCCAAGGATAAACAGGCCGTGGATTTTATAAGGATCCCCCTCTAAAATAGATTTCGGCAGACGGTTGGCATGGGGCTCTCCTCCGCAGAAATGGGCGTAAACCGGGAAATGTCCTGCACCGATGGAGCGATCAAACCCAGGGCTTGCAATCTGGTGATCTTTATTCAGATGGATCTGATTCTCATGGGGGACAAAACAGCGGCCCCCTTCAACATCCAGCTGCCC
>NZ_DDYV01000211.1:6305-17097 GCF_002348205.1 Desulfobacter sp. UBA2225
AGCCCTGTATACATCACATAGCTTGCACCTTCGGCATCGGCAATCTCTTGGGCCAGCTCCATAATCAGATCCCTGGGCACACCGGTTATCCCGGCAACGATTTCAGGGGTGAATGCCTTGACATATTCGGCAAACGCTTCATATCCAAAAGTCCACTCTTTTACAAAGGCCTGATCAATTAAATTTTCCCGGATCAGGATATGGCACAGGCCCAGGGCAAGGGCCCCGTCCGAACCAGGCCGGATGGGCACCCACAGGCTGTCCGGCAGCCTGGCAGATGCGGTTTGCCTGGGATCAATGACGATAATCTTTGCCCCTTCGCGGGCGGCACGGACCAGCCGGCCGAACATGGCCGGGGGCGTTGATGTGGAAGGGTCTGTCCCCCAGACAAAAATAAGATCTGAATTATCCAGATCGGAAAACATGTCCGTATGCAGACAACCACATGTCAACTGGGGTGCCAGCACCCCAATGGAGGTGTAACAGGGGGAGCCCACCCCAAAGGTATTGGGCGATCCGTAGGGAAACAGGATGCTTGAGGCAAGATAGATGTGAGAGCCGCCAAGCTGGAATGCATCTTTAAAGGCCCGTTCGTAGGAACCTGTACCCGCGTAGAATCCCAGGGCCTGGGGCCCGTATTTCGCTCTAACGGAATCCATCTTTTGAGCAATGATATCAAAAGCCGCATCCCAGGAGATGGGTTCAAAATCCAGTTTTCCCTTGGGCCCTTTTCGTTTCAAGGGCTGTTTGATGCGGGCATCGGAATAGATAATCTGCTTTGCACTGGCTGCCATGGGACAAAGCACTTCGCCCATGGGCGCTCCAGGGTCCGGGGTGAGCCGGTCGATTTTCCCGTCATCGTCAAAATGAACAATCACACCGCATCCGGGGCTGTGGAAACATAAGCCGCAAATTCCTGGTTTCTGTTCTGCCAAAACACACACCTCCTTTATATTTTGTTTCGTTCCGCAACAACAAACTGGGAGGTAATATGCTCCCACAGATTTCGCGTTTTCCTGATCTTCCACAACACCTGCCCCATATCCTGGATCGTGAAGCCCGGAGAGAATAGAGATTCCGGATCCTGGAGCAGCCTGCAGATATTATCCATGCCAAACCCCTTGAATGGGCCCTCTTTGGTGCCCCCAAGCCAGAGAGCCGGATCGTTGACATTTTCATCCCAGGAAAATGGATCGGAAAAGAGGAATTTTGCATCTTTTTCATCCATGACCCGGTTGGCTTCGGCCAGATGCAGCAACGGATCCGGCACCTTTTCAAGAATGTTTACGGAACTTACCGTGACAAAGCGCCTGGACCGGAAGGGCAATGCCATGGCATCGGCAACAATAAATTCAGCCTGGTCAAAACCAAAGGCCGGATCCAAATCACAGCCCCGCTTTTCGGTGATCTGCCCCTCCATGATCAGATCAAATTCCAGTCGCTTTTGGGCCGCAAGCCTGCGGGCAGCCCGGACAAAGGAGATCGAGGTATCAAGCCCCACAGCCCGGTCATGGGTTCTGGTCATCTCAAAGGTCAGACGCCCCACGGAACACCCGATATCAAGGGCCCAGCCGGAGCGTTGGGAATCAAAGGCCCGGGCCCATTTCCCATAGGCGTCCGTGGCATCCGGGCCGTTAAAAAACTCGGAATAGTGGCTCCACAAATAGGCGGAACGCATGGAAAAAGAGTTGTATCCCGTTTCATCCCGGACAATAGGCAGGGTCTGTTCCGGCACGACCACGGCAATGCCCTCGTGGATCTCATACCCCTGTCTGCATTGGGGGCAGACCAGTCGCCCCTCAATAATATCATCATCGGTTTCCGTGTGGATATCAGGATTAAGCACAATCTCACTGTCCAGACATTGCGGACAGATAAGCTCTTCAATCAGCCATTTTTTCATAACAGCTCCTATTTCATACGGATGTAATTCTAACAGGCTTGACAAGCACATAGTATATATGAAAAAAACTGTAAACGATCACGATTTAATAAATTTCCCGGCTGGATTCAAAAAACTTTCGTTTAGCCGTCATGGAAATTTTAGAACTCTTTTTTTCAAAAAATTATTCCAGACAATTTTTTTGAAAAAACCGCCCACCAGCTCCGCAGATAGAGTAAACGGCAAAAAAAATCACCTCCAAGGGAATATACACCCATGAAATTCGGAAAATACCTGTTCCACATCACACTGACCCGGGACGCTGTTTTACCCGCGTACAAAGGATCCACATTCAGAGGACTTCTGGGCCATGCCTTGAAACGAACCGTATGTGCGCTTAAAAACCAGACCTGCGCCACCTGTATTTTAAGGCAGAACTGCACCTATGCCCTGGTATTTGAAACCGCCCATGCCCTGCCGGCTCCGGAAAACGCCAAGATATCGGCCCCACCGCACCCCATGGTCCTGGAACCGCCTTTAACGGAAAAAAGAGAGTTCGCTGCCGGCGACACCCTGGCATGCGGTATGGTCCTTTTCGGGGACCTGAACCGGAACCTGCCCTATTTCATCTATGCCTTTGACCAGATGGGCCGTATCGGACTGGGCAAAAGCCTGAAGGGAACCCGGGCCGGGTTTACGCTGGAATCCGTCACCTTTGGGGATGAAAGGGTTTATTCAAAAGAGGACGGCCGGGTGACATTGCCGGATATTCTCCCTGCGCTTGACCTGACACCGGATCAGGACGAAAACCCGGAACATGTCACACTGAAACTGCAAACTCCGTTCAGGATCAGCACGGACACGGGCCAGGCCCCAAACCTGCCCTTTGACCTTTTAATGCGTTCCCTGATCCGCCGGTGTACCGCCCTGTTCAACACATATGGGGATGGTGAGCCACCCCTGAATTACCCGGAGTTGGTGAAAAAAGCCTGCCGGGTGAACCTGACAGACAACAGCCTGGCCTGGTTTGACTGGCAGCGATACTCTTCGCGCCAGGAGGCAAAAATGTATATGGGCGGACTTTTGGGACAAGTAACCTACCAGGGAGACCTTGGACCTTTTCTGCCGTTTCTGCGCATGGCGCAAACCGTTCATGCCGGGAAAAATACGGCGTTTGGGCTGGGCAAAATTGATTTGGAGACAATGAACAAATGAATGCCAAAAAACCGGCAAAACCTGAAAACATGTTCCTGATGTTTAATCACTCACTGTCCAAAGACCAGGAAACTGATGCCCAAAATATCTGGGGAACGCAACTGCAATTTATTGGGCTTCCGGGGCAGTTGAAGGCGCTTTGGGCACAAATTCCTGCAGATAAACAAGAACTTTTTGACACGCTGGCTCCTTTTCGAACATGGCTTGAAAAGCAATCCTGCCCCAATGATCTTGTTTTAATCCAAGGGGATTTCGGTGCCACCTGGCTCATGGTTCAATATGCACTGAACACCAATCTTGTACCAGTTTATTCTGTTACCGTCAGACTGGCCAGTGAAGAGAGATCACCGGACGGCATGGTAAAAAACACGCACTTTTTCAAACATCAAATGTTCCGACTATACGGCATATAAAATCAGGAGGGAAGTATGGCTAATGTTTTTATCAGTTTTCTTGGAATAGGCAGTTTCAACAAAAAACCGGGGTATGAGCGGGCCGAATATGCCTGGACGGAAAAGACTTCGCAAACCATAACCTGCTGTTTTGCCCAGACCGCCATTCTTGCTGCTCTGGAAGCGTGTAAAAATGAAAACGATAGCGTGGACCGTGTGGTTCTGTTCTGCACACGGGAATCCTATGACAAACATTTTGAAGCGTTAGAGGATGAGTTCAAACACCATCTTAAACAGATGCCCAAAATCATTATCCCGGATCTGGTACCCACGGAGATGACCGCAGAGAACCAGTGGAACTGGTTTGAACAGCTTCTGGACAATGTGGGCTTTGGAGACAGGCTGATCATTGATTTTACCCATGGCATGCGGGCCGTCCCCATTATCTTTTCCAGCGCCATTGGATTTCTGACAAGGGCAAAGCACATCACCCTGGATCATGCACTATATGCCTGGTATGACCGGAATCGAGAAGACCAGCCCCATCCCATTGTGGACATGAAAGATTTTTATGTCATCAATGACTGGGCCGAATCCGTTGCCCGCTTAACCGACGATGCCGATGCCAGGAAACTGGGTAAAATGGCAAAACAATCCCGGGTAGATGCCATGGCCCCCCTGGCCAATGAAGATCTGATAGCCGCTTTCCAGGAGATGACCGACTGCATCCGGAACGTGGATGTGAACAATGTATCCCAGAAGGTCAATGACGCCCTGACATACGTCCAACAAAGCCGCAACCAAGTGGGCGGTTCGGCGCGACTGATGCTGGATCTGGTGTGGGAAAAGTTCTGCGCCCTGGCCACGGACGATCCCCCCAGCGGGCGGTATGACCAGCCCTATTTTGAGACCCAGATTAAAATTATCGAAGTGTTGATGGAACACCGGCTTTTCATGCAGGCGTTTACGGTGATGCGCGAGCTTGTGGGCGCCATAGGGATGGCAGGTATCGGCGGCAAATATGCCAGGAAAAAAATGGCGTCAGGCGACGGCAAAAAATACAGAAAACGGTTTGCGGAAGTTTTTGTCAATATGATGCAGTTTCCGGTTGATGGCTGGAAATTTTCCGGTTTTACCGAAGAAACCCGCCTGAAACTGATGCCCTGGTTTGAAAAGCTGCAAAAGGCAGGGATCGAACCGCAACTTCGGGAGATTATCGATGACATGGTCAAAATCCGCAATGGGTTTGACCATGCCTGGACTTCGGAAAATACCGCATTCCCGGGTATTGAAAAAAAAGGGAACGAATATTTAACGGTATTACACAACGTTGTAAGCCAAATGGCTGAACAGGAATTTTTTTCAAAGCAAGAAAATTAAAATGGGAGTAACAATGGATAAAGAACTGCTTCAGGCAATAAGCATTGCCGGCTTATTTCATGATATTGGTAAATTTGCAGAAAGGGCCGGTGCTGTTGAATTGCCAGATAAGGATATGGTGGCCCAGGAATATCGCTATGCCCATGCCTATCACACAGAACTGGCATTAAAGTCGCTTTTTCCGGCAGGACAGCTTGAACGGGAATTTGCCGGCAGCAGCGAAGTAAACATCCTGAATATGGCGTCAAGACACCATAAACCCAGAAATATATATGAGCTGATTATTTCCCAGGCAGACCGTATCGCTTCCGGCCATGAACGCTCTGCAGGAGATGAACTCTCCGATTATGACACCGGCGGCAGAGAACGTAAAAGACAGACCCCGCTGATCAGTATCCTGTCGCGCGTTAAGCTGTTTGGAGAACAGGTGAAGCCCGAAGACTGGCGGTATAAAATTAACCACGCTTCGGTTTCAGGATCTGCCGGGGATTTCACTTTATTTTTTCCGGTGCCCAAAGATCAATACACCTATAACCAGGTGGAAGAAGATTATGTGCAGCATTGGCAGCATTTCAGGCAGGCGTTACAGCCCGATTCAGGCGGCTGGCTGGATCTGTTTGCCCAGTTCCCGGTGATACTTTGCCTTTGCAGGGATTTTCAATGGTGCCTGCCGGCATCAACAAGAAAAGAGGAGCTTCCGGATGTCTCGCTCTTTGACCACCAAAAGGTCACTGCGGCCCTGGCAGCCTGCCTGTATTGCTATCATGCCCGATGCGGAAATCTGAACGAAACGGATATCATGGACCATTCTGTTCCAAAATTTCTTTTGTACTGCGGGGATATCAGCGGAATTCAAAAATTTATCTATAAAATTTCGTCCAAAGGTGCCTACCGGACATTAAAGGGTAAATCCTTTTATATCCAGATTCTTGCCGAAATCCTTGCCAATGAATTTGTTGACCGTTTTTCATTAACCCAGACCAATATCCTTTATGCCAGCGGCGGAAAATTTTACCTGCTGCTTCCCAATCTTCCCGATACGATTCAAACGCTGGAAGATATGCAGCAGGATGTCAACCTGGAGTTATTGAAACAGTATAACGGGGCTCTGTATCTTCGGACAGGGTATGAAACCTTGTCTGCCGATGACTTGACAAGAAAAAGCGGCACAACGCTTTACCGGATCTGGGACCGGCTGACCCGGGGGCTGGTTTATCAGGACAGGCAGCGCTACAACAAGGCAGCGACAGATGACTATGACCTGCTGTTCGCCGTCCGCCCCCAGGCAAACTTAAACGCCTGCGAGGTTTGCCGCCAAACCATGAAAGACAAAAGAGAAACCATATGTGCGGCTTGCAAAGAGATGGCAAAGTTAGGCAGCCAACTTGGTGCGGCAAACTGGATTGTTCTTGGTTCAAACGGCGCAGACCTTCCGGAACAGGGTAAACCGGTCATGAAGGTATATGGAAAGCAGTTATGGCTCTTTGAAAAAATGCCTGAAAAAATTAATGGTGAGAACCTGCTTTTCATGGGGATCAATTCAGCGGATTACCACAAGACCGCTCTATCCGTTCAGCACCGCACCCCGGTCAATTGCGTCCCTTTTACCATCGGGTCTTCCCATCGTTTTAATACGGAGTTTAAAGACATCGCCCAGCGCAGTGCCGGAAACTTCAAGCGGCTTGGCATCCTGCGCATGGATGTGGACAATCTTGGGCGTATTTTCAGCGAAGGGCTTGAAAATTATCAGCATGATCTGATTCAAAACACCACCCGTTTCCATTCACTGGGAAGAATTACGACCATGAGCTGGCAACTGGGCCAGTTCTTTGGCGCCGTGCTTCCGGCCATTCTTAATGCCAACCCGGACTGGTGTGAAAGGGTTACTGTGGTCTATTCAGGAGGGGATGACCTGTTTCTTCTGGGTGCCTGGGACGCACTGCCGGATGTGGCCCTTGAGATCCGCAGGCTGTTTTCCCGGTTTTCCTGTCATAACGCTGCCTTCACGCTTTCCGGCGGCATGGTGATCTCCGGTGGAACTTTTCCTGTATATAAAAGCGCGGAAATGGCAGGTGAGGCAGAAGCAAAGGCAAAGTCCCACACAACCGAACTGCTTGAAACCAGAGAAAAAAGACAAAAGAACGCATTTACCTTTTTTGATCAACCCATGCACTGGAAACAGTTTTCAGCCCTTGCCGACATGCAGATAAAGCTTATGGCTCTTGTCAGCCGGAAAGAACACTACCCGCTTTTACAACGGCTTAGAGCGATTGCCCTCTCCTGGCAGGAAAGTGCCCGAAAGCTGAAACAGTCAAAAGGGAAAATGCCCCTTGAAGAGATCAGAAACCGGCTGCAAGCCGAAAAGTGGCGGTGGAGAATGGTGTACACCTTGTCCCGATACTCAGACGCCAAAAGTGAAGAGATAAAAAATGATATTGAGTCCATAAAAGAATTCATAACCGGCAATGTTGCAGGAACCGAAAAAACCGGAATTGAGCTGCTTGGCGTCCTGACACGCTGGAGCGAATTAAAACTACGATAATCACAGGGAGTTAAAATGGAAAAAGAACAGATTGTTTCATGGGTGCAGCAGGGTCCCCAGCCCGCATTATTGGATGCTGCCCAGGAATTGGGAAAAGAGATCAAGAATAAAGGCTTGACAACATCCCAAATTCGCCAGGTTTTTACCCGCTTGAAATCAATTGAGGCAAAAGGGTATGTCAAACAAAAAACAGATTTCATGATGCTCAAACCTTATCTTGCGTATGCCGCAGGACGGCAAGACCGGGTTATAGGACTTAAGATCTTCAAAGAAAAAATCACCATGGGCATTGATGCTGTGTTTGAAGGTGGCAGTTCTGAAGAAGAACCCAACCGTTTTGTTAATTTCTGTAAATTATTTGAGGCAATTTTGGCCTACCATCGTGCCTTTGGCGGCAAATAAGGAGAAAAATAATGAGTGAAACAAAAACACTGAAATTGGACCGTAAAATTTTTATTCAGGGAGAAATCAAACTGCTCACCGGTATGCATGTGGGCGGTTCTTCATTAGGGCTTGGCATTGGCGGCGCAGACAAAGTTGTGATCCGAAACCCAATTGACAACCTACCCTATATCCCCGGTTCCTCTTTAAAAGGGAAAATGCGTTCTTTGCTGGAAAAAAGCCTTAATCTTGTAAAGATTGAAAAAGTAAAAAATGAAAATAAAGAAGAATGGACGGGGACTCTGTGTATTGATCCCGACCAAGATGCTGTGCAGCTTTTTGGTTTTCCTGTAGATGATAAGGCTGACACAAAGCCTGAATACGCCCCAACCCGCCTTATTGTTCGGGACAGCAGACTTCTCAACGAACAGACCCTGGCGGATGCTGAAAACACCGATATGTACTGCACTGAAATAAAAACAGAGGTCGCCATTGATCGCCTGACCTCAAAAGCCAACCCCCGCCAGTTTGAACGGGTGCCTGCCGGGGCCAGGTTCGGTCTTAATCTTGTCCTTGATCTTTATAATGTGGATGCCGGTTCCCAAGGGGAGAGCAGCAGGGCGGACCGCTTTGTTCACCTTGTATGCCAGGCACTGTCGCTGGTGGAAGATGACTATATCGGGGGCCAGGGAACCCGGGGGTACGGCCAGGTTGAATTTCTTGTTACCTCTGTTACCGAGCGGACGGCAGACAGTTACAGGCAAGGACAGATGGAGCGGCAACCTTCGGAATACCAGAAGCAATTTGCCCTGTTTATGAATAAAGAAGAGGCGCCTGTATGATGATTGCATACCATTTACTATTTCAAGACCCTGTGCATTTCGGTCTTGAAGGCATCGGGCAGGAAGCTGTGGAGCAGGCGTTCCGTTCCGATTCCCTGTGGGGGGCAGTGCTCCAGAAATGGTTTCTTCTGTTTGATGACACCCCGGAGCAGTTGTGCACCAACACACCGTTCTCCATCTCCTCCTGTTTCCCGTTCATCAATGGGGTACGCTTTTTTCCATTGCCCATGGGCGCACTTGACGCTGTTATTGAAGATGCCGCCAGGCACAAGGCGATTCAAGGCATGCCCGGTGTAAAAGAGTGGCGCAAGGTCAGGTACGTTGCTGAACCGCTTTTCAGGAAAGCACTTAAAGAAAAGCTGCTGCCGGCGGATGTCAGTTTAGACCAGGTATTTCCCATGGCGATTTATGAAAAAAATAATATAACCGGAGCCACATTCCAGCAGCATGAACAGCGCCCCAGAATCATGACGGACCAGATGAACGGCGGTGTCAGTGAAAGTGCTTTTTTTTACTGCACGGACCAGTTTTTTGGCGACAGTGCCGGCCTGTTTTTTCTTGCCCAGTTTGACGGCGATGCTGTTCGGGAAAAATTTGAGGCGGCCTTAATGCTTTTAGGCGACTGCGGAATCGGTGCGGACAGGAGCATCGGCAGGGGCGGTTTTGTTTTCTTTTCACAGTCAGTTGACTTCCCTGCTCCCACGGCACCTGCGGCATGGCTGACGCTCTCCCTGTACCATCCCACCAGGGATGAGGTTCAACAAGGGGTCCTTACCGGAGGCAGGTATTCGCTTATTAAACGATCCGGACCCGGCGGCGGTTTTCATGTCAGCCGGTTTAGACGCTCTGACTGCTGGATGCTTGAAGAAGGCGCAGTCATTCCCTTTCACGCACAAGGCGATGCGCCCTGCGTTTTGAAACAATCGGAATTTATTCCCCACAATATCTATCGCAACGGCGGGGCATTCTGTATTCCATTGCACAAGGGGGCCGCATGACAACAAAAAATAATATCCGCTCAATCTATCACTGTGACGTCGAACTGCTGACGCCCCTACATATCGGCAGTGGAGACAAATATGTTGAACACTTTGATTTTTCATATAAACGTCAGACCCAAAAGCTTACGGTCTTTAACAGGAATAAACTGTTTGAGCAGGTTGCAGGTTCAGGAGAAGCCGGGATACATGCGTTTACCCGGGCCATTGAAGAAGAACGCCTTGACGAATGGCTGGACAGCAGGCCCGAGGGTATAAATATGGATGCGGCCCGTATTCACAGTTTTTCTTGTGAAAGGCGGCCAAGGGAGATCCTGGTACAACTTCGCACCGGTACTTCAGACGCGCTACTTGCCGGCAGCTCTTTGAAAGGTTCTTTGAGAACAGCGGTTTTATCGCAGTTGTCAAAAGAGGATGGCCGAAAAGCCATTGATCAGTTTAAACAAAAATTATTGGCCCCAGGGTTGCGCATAAAAACTGATGATAATGAAATTGTAAAACAATATCTGGGCCCCGACGCCCAGAAAAATCTGATGAGATGTCTGTCCGTGGCGGATTGCGTCTTCCCTGCCCACACCATTAAACTGGAACATGTATTGCTGTCCCGCCGGGTATCGAATCAAAAAATGGCAGTCAAGTTTGCTGTAATCCTGGAGAAAATCTGTGAAGGAAGCAAGGCTGGTTGCCAGGTCTCTTTTGATACATATCTCGGGCAGCATGGCCAGGCCAATCTTGGGTTTCGAGCTGACTTGACCCTGGACTGGATGCTCAATGCCGTCCGCCGGAAAACAGCAAAAACCATTGCAACTGAACTTGACTTTTTCGATGGGGAGGGCGGAGACCATAGCCAGATGCTCAAATCCTTTTACGAGCAACTACAAGGTAAAATCCGTGAGACGGGCGAAAACGAGGTCATATTACAGCTTGCCTGGGGCAGTGGCTGGAATGGTATGACCGGTGAGTTATTGGAAAAAAATGAACTTACTCCTGTTCTTCGTGAGAAACTTAAACTGGCTCCGGGCTATGCACAGTTTCCTTTTCCAAAAAGCAGGCGTTTTGCCTTAATTAACGGTCAGGCGCTTCCCATGGGGTGGGTAAAGTTGTCATTTACCGATAAAGAAGAAAAAAAACGGTATGGTGCTGAACCCGCCAGAGGGCTA
>NZ_DDYV01000115.1:0-8639 GCF_002348205.1 Desulfobacter sp. UBA2225
CGTCCACCAGCAGACCGATGGCCAGGACCATGGCAAACATGGACAATACGTTGATGCTGAATCCAAATGCCGAGAGTGTGCCAAAAGTTCCCAGAAGAACAACCGGCACCGCAATGGTTGGAATCAGTGTGGCCCTGAAATTCTGTAAAAACAGGTACATGACAAGAAATACCAGGACAATGGCTTCGATCAGTGTTTTGATCACCTCTTTGATGGACAGACGGACAAAGGGGGTGGTGTCATAGGGGTAGACGATTTTCAGCCCTTTGGGCATGAACACGGATAATTCTTTAACCTTATCCTTGACCCGTTGGGCTGTATCCAGGGCATTGGCGCCGGTGGCAAGGGTGATGGCCATGGCGCAGGCCGGCTTCTCGTTGTACTTGGTTGTAAACCCGTAGGACTCAGATCCCAGTTCCACGCGGGCCACATCCCTGACCCGGACCTGGGAGCCGTCCGGATTGACTTTGATCAGGATTTTTTCAAAATCCTCTGCGCTCTTGAGTTTGGACTGGGCCGTGATCACTGCATTAAGCTGCTGCCCCTCAACCGCAGGGGCACCGCCAAGCTGTCCCGAGGAGACATCGGCGTTTCTGGCCTTGATGGCCGCAGACACATCCGACGGCATGAGGCTGAAGGCATTGAGCTTTTCAGGATTAAGCCAGATCCGCATGGCATACTGGGCGCCGAATACCGTCAGATCCCCCACGCCCTGGACACGGGAAACCGGGTCGGCCATATTGGACTGGATATAGTCTGCAATATCATCATCGTTCATCCTGCCGTCTTCGGAGTACATCCCGGCCAGGAGCAGAAAGCTTTTCGTGGCTTTTTCCACGGTGAGTCCCTGCTGCTGAACTTCCTGGGGCAAAAGACTTTCCACTTTGGAGATCTTGTTCTGCACCTGGACCTGGGCAATATCGGGGTTTGCTTCCGGCTCAAAGGTAAGCGTAATTTCAAGCTGTCCCGAGGAGTCGCTGGCGGATGAAAAATATCTTAAATGGTCAATGCCGGTCAGCGACTGCTCAATGACCTGGGCAACGCTGTCCTCCAGTACCTGGGCCGAAGCGCCGGGGTAATAGGTTGTAACTGATATGCTGGGCGGGGCAATGTTCGGGTATTGTTCCACCGGAAGGGTCATAAGGGCAAAGACGCCGGCCAGCATGATGACTATGGCGATAACCCATGCAAAAATGGGTCGGTCTATAAAAAAACGAGGCATATTTTTATCCTGCTGTCATTTATTTTGGGTATCAGGAGTTGGCAGATGCGTTGAATTTCACGATTGTAACCTTGGCCTGGTCGCTGATTTTCTGCAGACCCTCCACCACCACCCGATCCCCGGGGGCAAGGCCGGAAGAGACCACCCACTGATCTTTAACCGCCTGAAGAACGGTGATATTCTGGGATTTTACGATATTGTCCTTATCCACAACCCATACAGAAACAGAGCCGTCCGCACTGCGGATCACAGCCTGCTGAGGAACGACAATGGCTTTATCCTGGCGGAACTGCGCCACCCTGGCACGGACAAACAGGCCCGGCAGAAGTTCCTTTTCAGGGTTGGGGAACAGTATCCTCAACTGGACCATCCCGGTGCCCTGGTCCACCGTGGCATCGGAGAACAGCAGTTTGCCCTGCAGGTCATAGGGGATGCCTTCCTTTCCCATGAACAGGCTGACCATGGAGTTGTGTTCAGAATTGTTCAGGCCTTTTTTAAGCGCCATGAGTTCCTCGCTGGACTGGTTCACGTCCACATAAATTTGGTCCAGGTTCTGGACCAGGGCCAAAGCCGTCTCCTGGTTGGCTGTCACCAAGGCACCTTCGGTGACCGATGACTTTCCAATGCGGCCGGATATGGGTGAAAAGACTTTGGTGTAGTCCAGGTTGATTTTGGCTGCGACCAGATTAGCCTGGGCAACGGCCACGTCCGCCCTGGACTGGGCCAGGGCTGCTTCAGTATCGTCATACACCTGGCGGCTGACACCGCCCATTTTTACCAGGCGGCTGTACCGGGCAAGCTTGGGTTCCACTGCCTTGACGTCAGCCTGGGCACGAACCAGTCTGGCTGCTGCGGATTCATATTCGGCCTTGTAGGTGGAGGGATCAATTTGATAAAGCTGCTGCCCTTTTGTAACCAAGCTGCCCTGGGTAAACATCCTTTTAAGGATGATGCCTGTTACCTGGGGGCGAATTTCAGCCACCTGGTATGCAGAGGTTCTGCCGGCCAGATCTTTGGTGAATATCACTTCCTGGGGCTTGACCGTATAAACGGCCACCTCAACCGGCGGACCGGCCTGGGCAGGTGCCTGCGGGGCCGAAGCCGGGGCCTGATCTTTTGGTTCCCCTGCCCAGGGCAAGGCAAGCTGTCCCGAGAAATACAAATATCCGCCGCCAATGAGTACGGCCGTGATAAAACCAAGCAAAAAACCCTTCATAACGATCTCTCCTGTTGCTTAAGTATACTTTTGTCCAGAAAGCGGACAATTTCCTGTTTGAGTTTTTCCAAATCCTGGAGCGCATCCTCCCGGTAAGTCAGGGACTCCAAAGGACCCACCACCGTACCGAAGATCATGGCTGCCATGACATAGGGGTCCGCATCCACAAACGCTCCTTGGCGCATGCCTTCCCTGCAGACATTGACCAGGGGGATGATAATGACCTCCATACGCTCTGTGACGGCATCGGCTGCCGAACGCTGACTCTGAATAAATTTAAAATAAAGTGGGTACTCCTTCTGGAAATCAAACACATTACCCACAAATCCATATATTTTTTCCATGGGCGGGATATTTTTCTCAAATATTTTGTTTGACCCCTTTTTAATGGGGATAATCACAGCCTCATGGACAGTGTTCAACAGGTCTTTTTTGTTTTTAAAATAATTGTACACGGTTCCTTTGGACACACCGCACCTGAACGCCACCTTGTCCATGGTAACGGGTGTCCCTTCATGGATCATTGCCAGCACGGTTTTTACCACTTGCTCCTTGAGCAGACGGTTCATCATCTCTTTTCTTCTTGTGGGCAAATTCATTGAATATTTCCTTGGGTTGTCCCCGCCATCATTCCTGTGGGAAAAAACAAAAACATCTCCTGACTATATCGGTTAAAGAAATGACCAAATAGTCAGAAAATGACGTTCGGGTACAATAAAGACGAAGGCCGTTTCTGTCAAGGGTATTTTCACAGCCTGTAATTGCTATCCTGTCTTAATTCTTGACAAAAAAAAAGGCGCTATCATGCTGACCCTCATTGAAAACCGTTCCGGGGTTTATGATTATATCATCATCACCAAGGACGGTTCCCGGACATTTACATTCAGCAGTGCCCAAAATATCCCATACAAAAATGACCTTGTCCAATTTTATGCGCCGGGCGGGCAGGTGGATGTAAACTCATTCAAATTGATAGAAAAAAGATATATGCAGAAGTATTTGCAGTAATGATTTGATGTAAAAGATAACAATTCCAAAAACTTAAAAAAGCGTACATTCAGACAAATGAACTTCTCGAATGTACGCTTTTTTTCGCGTCTTTTAATGATCTAATGCAACCTCATGGGCAAGCAGATCAGCAGCTTCTTTCACATTCATCCCTTCATGTATCAAGGCATAGACCGCTGACAGCAATGCGGTGGGGTGCGGGCTTTGCCACACGTTTCTTCCCATGACGATGCCTTTGGCACCGCCCTGGAGCGCACCAGATATCATATTTAACGTATCAAGATCCGTTTCACATTTGGGCCCGCCGGCAATCATCACCGGCACAGGGCATCCGGCCACAACCTTATCAAAATCGGTTTCCGTATAATAGGTCTTGATGATATCCGCCCCGTGCTCCGCACCAACCCTTGCACCCAGTGCAATGAATTTGGGATCTTTTTTCTTGTCTTCATTGGTTTTTCCCAGACCAATCACCCCTAAAAGCGGCATATCCCATTTTCGGCATTCCGTTGCCATCCGGGCCATACTGATCAGGGTTTCATGCTCATATGCCGAGCCCACAAACGCGGTGGTTGCCATGGCATCCACGCCAAGCCGCAAGGCCTCTTCGGCATCTGCGGTTTGACCCTCCCGGGTCAACTCGGGCCCGGCAATGGTCGCCCCGCCGCTGGCGCGAAGGATAACCCCCGGATCTCCTGACGGGTCAAACGCATGGGTATATATGCCTTTGGTCATAAGCCAGCAATCAACCTTGTTGGTAGCATCCAGCGTTCGAATCGTACCGGCAATATCCACAATACCGGTCATGGCACCAAGCGCCATGCCGTGATCAACCGCAAGGACCAAAGAACGTCCCGTTTTTTTATTAAGAATTTTTCTCAGCCGTCTTTCTTTTCCGTTCATAAGATGACATTCCCTTTCGTATATTAAAATTCGACAATCCCACGAATCATTTGCTGGTTCTTGGCACACTCTACGGCTTCTAAAAAGGTATCAAGGGTAAACCGGTCCGTAACGAGGTCATCGACGGTGATTTCATTGTTTATGATAAGCTCAAGGCTCTTTTTGAAATCGCGGGGTGATGCCGCAAAGGTCCCGGTTAAATTTATTTCGCAGTAATGAAGCCATCTTGGATCCACCGATATGGTTTGGCCTGCCGGAGGCCCGCCGAAAATATTAAATGTGCCGCCTTTTCTGGTCAGCTGTAAATTTTCCTCAATAACCGACGGGATACCCAGGGATGCAATAACGGCTTGTGCACCTTTCTTGTCGGTCAGCTTCATTATTTCTTCAATGTGATTTGTCTGCGTTGGATTGATGCAATGGTCTGCGCCCATATCTTTAGCAATCGCCAGCCGGTTTTCCAGTAAATCAACAACAATAACAACAGCACCCATCCACTTTGCCAGTTTCAGGTGCATGAGCCCCATGGGGCCGGCGCCCAAAATCACTACAACCTGGTCAGGTCCCACCTTACAGGTTGACAGGGACGCCATGGCGCATGATAAGGGCTCGGATAAAACCGCTTTATCAAACGGCACATCATCCGGAATCTTTATGACCCCGCCAATGTTCACAATCTCTTTAGGAAGACGCACATATTCGGCGAAACCACCTTCAATACCGTGGGCCAACCCGAATTCGTGCTCACATAAATTATGCCGCCCCTGGCGGCAGTAATAACACTGCCCGCAAACGGCAATGGGATAAACCGCCACCCGGTCACCGGGTTGATACGCCGTAACGCCCTCCCCTATTTCAAATATCTCACCCACCACCTCATGCCCCAAAATGGTCGGCAAGTCCTTGGGAAGCCCTTGACCCAGCAAGGTCTTAATGTCTGTGGCGCAAATGCCGGACACTTTTGTTTTTACAATAACTTCTCCGGCGCTTGCCGTTGGTGTGGGATATTCTTCAATGCGAATATCATCTTTTCCATAAACTACTGCTGCTTTCACGAATGAATTCTCCTATTTTGAATGCTTACCGCGAATGGTTGTCATAAGAGACCTTAGCTTTGCGGCATCTTTCTTTCCGCGGGTCGCTTCCACGCCGGAACATAAATCAATGCCGTAGGGGTTGATCCTGTCAATGGCCTCTCCTACATTGTCCGGATTGATCCCGCCGGCCAGCCAGATAGGCAACGTACCGCGCATCGAATCCATCAGTTCCTTAACGATGTCCCAATCCGAAGTAACGCCCGTGCCGCCAAATTTCATCGCTCCTTTGGACAAGGCGGCGGTATCGAAAAGAAGGGCGTCGACACCCGCTGTCACAGACGTTTGAGCCGTCTTTTGAAAATCTTTTAGATCCACCGCTTCACCCGCCTGGGGCAAATGGAGCGATTGCCAGATTTCAACCTTCGGATAAGTCTTCTTTAAATATGTGACAAAAGAGGTTTCTGCCAAGCTTAAAAATTGTACGGCAAATGGGTTCAGTTGCTCAATAAGCGATTCAACACGCGTTGATGCCATATTGTAAACCAGGGCCACCGCCGGAATGGGGGGAGACGAAAAGAGAGGATTAGCCGCTTCAATGGTCAAAGACCTCGGGGAAAAATCGACCTCCACCACCACGCCAAAAAAATCAGCCCCTTCACGGGCAGCCATTTCGGCATCTTCCATATTGGTGGTGCCGCAAATTTTGGCTTTGTAACCGCTTGTCATAAGAATTATCCTTGAAGCCAGGTATCATTTATAAAGGTTCTTTCAACACCGTTTTCCGTAATCGTACCGCCTATGTTGTCAACTTCGGTTTCTATAATGCGCGTGTCCGAAATGTTTTTTGCTTTAAGGTATTTAAGCGCCCGATCATATGCATCCTGATTTCGGGTCAATGCAAAAACCGTGGGTCCCACGGAACTCATACCGGCGACCTCAATCCCCATCCCCCGAAAGGCATTAATATAGCTGTATATGGGCGTTCCAAAAGCACCGTGTTGTTCGCACTCGGCCCGTTTGGATCCCATATGCGTCAGTTCAAACAGGGCATCGCCCATCTTTTTAAGATCATTTCGAATCATTGCGGGTATCATGTCCAACAAGACAATTTGTGCCTTAGCGCCAACCTGAAGCGCATCAAGGGTTCTTGCCCGTCTCATTAAAAGCTCGACTTCGGATTCGGCAGCGGTCTCCTTTCCTTGGAATTCGTCCTCCAGGGTATCAACCTCCGGGATGAACATCAGCACCTTGGTGTCCGGCAGTGCCACACGCTGAACCAGCACCAGGTCATCACTGGCAACCACCCAGCCACCGTTGATACTCACCATGGCACCGATACCGGTTTCAAAGGCCGGAAGCAGATATTGTTCATTCACAGGGCTCTCCTCACAGGAGTGAAATCCCATAATCCGCCTCAGTTCCCACCCATAAAAAGGCCTGCCCAGGACTTCATTCATACCGATACACACGGCACACATGGAACCGATGGAAGAGCCAAGCCCCACATGCCGGCGCTTATGGTCTTGAAGTTCTATTTCAAACCCACCGTCATACCCCAATAATTTTTTAAAAATATGTCCGTAATGCGCCATGATAAGTTGGCGTTCGCCTGTGGTGCGAATAACCGGCTCGGGAATCGACTTCACCTTTGCATAAAAATAGACGCCGATACTCACACCAAGGCCGCCGCCACCGGGGCGGTTCAAATTGAACCGGTTCATATCAAACACGTTAAGATGAAGCCTTGCCGGCACCTTGACATCTACTTCCCTGCTTTCAACATCTCCAACCTGTCGTGGTTCAAGGCCCATCTTCTCATAGGAGTGAATAAAATTTTCGTCCCCAGGCTCAAACTCCTCCAACACCGTGGTCACTTTATCAAATCGGCCGCCTACAATGTCAATTTCCACCTTCTGTTTTTGTTGCTTTGAAGTCTGACTGTCCATTCGGTTCCCCTTTGCTTGAAAATCGTTAATTAGGCTGTCAAAATATAGGCTGTCAAAATAGGCGGATAGCATACTTAAATAGACAATTCTCGTCAAGACATCACAGTGTCTCCTCAGGGCAAACGCATTTAAATTGTATTGACTCCAAGCACTTTGGTACTCACCCGCTAATGCTTTGATTATGATTTTGGTTCTTCCAATACTCTGTAATTCCATGAAAAACAGTGGGTGGAGGTAATGGACTTGTTCTTTCCAACCATCCGAAATAACAACTCAATTCTAAATCAAAGTATTAGCGGGTGAGCACCATCTTTCTGACCACCCATTATATTGAGGAGGCGGAGCGGTTATGCGACCGAATCGCATTCATCATGTCGGGCCGTATTGTCCGGGTCGACACCGTTGCGAACCTTGTTCAGCCCATTCGTGAAAAACATGTGATGCAGATAACCTGCGCAAACGGCGTGAATAATTTTTCAAACCGCCTTGCAGAGGAATTCCCCGGCCAGAATTTTACCAGCCCGGAGCCCGGAGTAATCCAAGTGGAGGCTGATTCGCCTATTCGAGTCGGGCCGCTGGTGCGATTCCTTGAGGATAGCGGGGCCGAGGTAGCGGAGGCCAGAAGAATCAGACCAAGCCTTGAGGATGTCTTTGTCCAGATCACCGGGGTCGGTGCGGACGTCATGCGCAAGGAAAAAGAAAAATTAGGAGGAAACAAATGAAACGCTGGATTGCTTTCTGGAATATACTGGCCAAGGATTTCCGCACCTACTATCTGAAGCCGCCGAACATCAGTTGGGGGCTTATCTTTCCCCTGGCCTGGACTGGCATGTTTTTCATCAAATCCGGAAAAGGTCTGGAGAGTATTTCTTCGATACTCCCGGGGGTGATTGCCCTGTCCATTTTGTTCGGCACGACCTCCCTGCTCGCGGTGACCGTGACCTTTGAGAAAAAAAACCGT
The DNA here is from genome assembly GCF_002348205.1 of Desulfobacter sp. UBA2225. Classification (NCBI taxonomy): domain Bacteria; kingdom Pseudomonadati; phylum Thermodesulfobacteriota; class Desulfobacteria; order Desulfobacterales; family Desulfobacteraceae; genus Desulfobacter; species Desulfobacter sp. UBA2225. The sequence continues at coordinate 8,294 of NZ_DDYV01000115.1, forward strand.
TCCTTCGAGCGGCTGTTGCTGGCCCCCATCCCTCTTGAACTGCTGATGCTGGCCAAGACCAGCGGAGCTATTTTGTTCGGGGTGGTCAACGCCTTTGTGCCCATACTCATGGCGGTGTTTCTGATCGACCTGGGCCATGTGGACTGGTTGGTCTTTGTTCCGGCGGTTTTTCTGATCTCCGTGGCGTCGACCTTTCTATGCCTGTTTATCGCGGTGGCGGTCAGCGAGGTATTCGAGGCCCAGACCTTTTCCAATTTCTTCCGTTTTCCCATGATTTTCCTGTGCGGATTGTTTTTCCCCATCAGCGCGCTTCCCCTGACCCAATGCCGTTGACTTAAGAAATCCT
>NZ_DDYV01000303.1:0-15411 GCF_002348205.1 Desulfobacter sp. UBA2225
CATGTAGCAGGAAAGATGCGCAGGATTAAGGCCCAAGGCCGCCTCAAGCTCCCGGATCAGGTGTTTTTCGGTCTGACCGGGAAGGCCGTACATCAAATCTATACTGATATTTTCAATACCGGCAGCACGAACCTTTTTAACGGCACACACGGCACCCTCTGCTGAATGAATGCGTCCTAAAAGGCAAAGCTGCGCCGGATCAAGTGACTGTACACCAAGGCTTACACGATTCCCCCCCATATCTCGAAACGATTTCAAATGAATGTCGTCCAGGGTACCGGGATTGGCTTCAAGAGTTATTTCCGTCTGACGCCAGAGGCCAAAAGCGTTGTCCAGGGCCCGCANNTTAACCGCTTCCCGGTCCAAAAGCGTTGTCCAGGGCCCGCAGAATGGATTCAAGCTGCCGTGGCCCAAGCAGAGAGGGGGTGCCGCCCCCGAAATAAACGGTTGCAGCGCCGCTTTTGGACCGGGAAGCGGTTAATTGTGAATGCAGCCGAATCTCCCGGACCAGCGCCGTCACATAATCAGGAATCAGGGATAGATCAGTTTCGGAATAAAAATCACAATACCTGCATTTTTTTATACAGAAAGGAACGTGAATATAAAGGTGTGCAGACTCGATCATTGAGTCAGACAAAGCGCATCATCAACCGGTCAAGAATCTGATCCACGTTTTTTGGTGTGACCCCGTAATTTTCACAGGCAAGCCGAACCTTATCCATCTGGGGGCTTGTGTCCATATCTTCAAGCCCTTTGAAAAAACCCATGCGCCGACCGATCTGATAAAGGATACGTTCTTTTGGGGGCAGTTCAAAAAACCGGTCAATGATCCCGATCATTTTTTCCTTGTCATGGGGCATCTTACCGGTAACCGTTTCAAACAGATTCAGAATGTGATCGCTTTTTATGCGGGACTGGATATTGTCCAGGGTCTCAAGCATCAGGCGCACTTCCGTGGCAATCATGGCATCACCCGGTTTTTCAAACATGCCCCGGAGCTGCCAGTGTGCAAGTTCGGTGGAAGGAGAAAGACCAAGGGTGCGAATTTTGATCACATCCGGATTAATTGCATTCAACGCTTCAGCGGTCTCAAGGGCATGCTCAATGGAGAGGTCAACACCCCCTAAGCCCGGCATCACATACGCGTACAACTCAATGCCCGCCTGCCTGATCCGTTTAGCCGCCTCTATGTGCCCGGCTCTGTCAACCCCTTTACGCATACGGTTAAGCACTAAATTTGACCCGCTTTCAACCCCCACGTGAATCCGGTTAAGGCCAAGTTTATTCATCTGTTCCAGGGTATTGGCGGGTAATTGAAGGATGGTGCTGCTTCTGGCATAGGTGGCAATGGTTTTGATTCCCGGAAAACAATCCTTGATATGCCTGAGAATAAAAAGCAGCTCCTTGGGTTTCATAACCAGGGGGTTGGCGTCCTGGAGAAAAATGGTGTCCATGCCTGCGGTATACCACTTGACGGCGTTGTTGAAAGCAACCCGGTCCCGGATCTCGAAACCGGTATAAATGGAATGAATCCGTTCCTGCTCAAACGCTATGGGCTGGGCATTTTCCTGAAGCAGCCTGTCAATGTATGTGCGAATCAGGTCAATATCTTTGATAATATCATCCACAGAGCGTATGGAAAATTTCTGCTTTTTATATACCGGACAAAAGGAACAGCGGTTCCAGGGACAGTTCCGGATCAGGCGCAACAGAAGGCTGTATGCGTCATTAATCGGATAAATGGAACCCTGTTCATATCCCTGGTATGTCTGTGTCTGTTTCTCGTCTGCCATGGTAAAAACCGGTGCTTTGTTCCTTATGTTGAACCTTTACGATAAAAGGGTTATAAGCATTAGAAAAATGAAAGTCAATATTGGATCTGCCTTGAAAACATATACCGGATTTGATATTAATCCCTAATTTTTATAGTCAATTATCAAACTCTTTCCCAACCGGGGCAGAAAAATTTGTGCAACATAATTTGTGCAACATAAGGAGAGCCCATGCCTGGCTTTGAATTATTTTCAGATGAGGAACGTAAACATGTCAATGATGTACTGGAAACAGGCGTTTTATTCAGGTACGGATTTGAAGGGGCCAGAAACGGCCATTTTAAAGCCCTGGAATTTGAAAAAAAACTGGCTCAAATAACAGGCGCCGGGTTCAGCCATCTGTGTTCCAGCGGGACAGCAGCCCTTTGTACGGCCCTTGCAGCCTGCGGCATCGGGGCCGGGGACGAGGTCATTGTTCCGCCGTTTACCTTTGTGGCCACATTTGAAGCCGTAATCCAGGCCGGTGCCGTACCTGTTTTTGCAGAGATTGACCAGACCTTGTGCCTGGATCCGGACCGTCTGGAAGCCGCAGTAACCTCCCGGACCAAGGCTGTTGTGCCGGTGCATATGTGCGGGGCCATGGCAAGGATTGATGAGATCAAAGCTTTTTGCGACAAAAAGGGCCTGGTGCTTTTGGAAGACGCCTGCCAATCTTTAGGCGCAAGTTTCAAGGGCAGTCATTTGGGCACATTCGGCAAGGCCGGCTGTTTCTCCTTTGACGCAGTGAAAACCGTAACCTGTGGTGAGGGCGGCGGCATTATCACAAATGACGAAGATATTTACACCCGGTGCCACCAGTATGCCGACCATGGCCATGACCATTTGGGCGGGCCGGACCGGGGGGCGGATGATCACCCCATCATCGGCACCAACTACAGGATATCCGAACTGAATGCCGCTGTGGGACTTGCCCAGTTAGGCAAACTTGACCGCATCCTTGAGATCCAGAAAAAAAACAAAGCCGCCATCAAAGATGCCATGAAAGAGATTAAAGGCGTGACCTTCCGGGCACTTCCCGATCCGGACGGGGATTCGGCCACCTTCCTGAACTTCTTTATGCCCACACAAGATCAGGCCGAACAGGCGGCAAAAAAGCTTGCGAAAAACGGGGCTCCTTGTGCCTACTGGTATAACAATAACTGGCATTATTATAAGAGATGGCATCACCTCAAGGAGATGAAACGCGCAGCCAGACTCCCCTTTGAGTTGAGTGCCGATTTGCCGGATTATGCCGGCCTTGTTCTGGAACAAAGTGAAGAGATCATGAAGCGAACGTTGTCCATGCAGATCATGCTTTCCTGGACCCCAGACGATATGGATAAACGTATACAGGCGGTATTAACTGCCTTAACTTAAGGATTAAATATTAATGTTCAGAAATTTTAAGCTGGTTCCCAATATTCTTTTCGGCCGGGGCTGTTTTGCCCAGCTTGACCAGGTAGTGGCAGGCCGGCGCAAGTCCGGTGAAGACTGGGCTGTCTTTGTTGTGGATGACGTATTTAAAGGCAAGGAACTTGAAAAACGCATCCCCTTGCATGACAAGGATTTTCTCTTGTGGGTCAATGTAGCCGATGAACCCAAAACAGGTTATGTAGATAAGCTCACTCTGGAAGCAAAAAAATTTAACCCAACGCTTCCCTGCGCAGTCATCGGCATTGGGGGCGGCTCCGCCATGGATCTTGCCAAATCCGTCTCTTTGATGCTCACCAACGAAGGTTCATCCACCGAGTACCAGGGATGGGACCTGATCAAAAACCCGGCCGTATGGCATGCAGCCGTGCCCACTCTGTCCGGCACAGGTGCCGAAGTCTCCCGGACGGCCGTGCTCACCGGGCCCGAGAAAAAACTGGGACTGAACTCCGATTATACGGTGTTTGACCAGGTGGTCCTGGACCCTCAACTGACCGCAGACGTTCCCAAGGCTCAGCACTTCTATACCGGCATGGACTGCTATATCCACTGCATTGAATCCTTGCAGGGCACCTATATCAATGAATTTTCCAAAGCTTACGGGGAAAAATCCCTGGATCTTTGCCGCCAGGTGTTTATCGATAACCACCCGGATTCGGCCGACAAGCTGATGATGGCCTCCTTTTTCGGCGGCATGAGCATTGCCTACTCCCAGGTGGGTGCCTGTCATGCCCTCTCCTATGGCCTCTCCTATGTGCTTGGCACCCATCACGGCGTGGGCTGCTGCATCACCTTTGACACCCTGGATGAATACTATCCCGACGGGGTAAGAGAGTTTCGAGCCATTATGGAAAAAACAGGGGTGGATATTCCCAGGGGAGTGACAAAGGACCTTACCGGGGATCAGATGGAGACCATGATCAGTGTGGCCCTGAACCTTGATCCTTTGTGGGAAAACTGCCTGGGTAAGGATTGGAAAGCCATCATGACCCGTGACAAGGCGCGCAGCCTTTTTGAGAAGATGTAGCCATGGCCATTGCAGTGATCCCCGCACGCTTCGGTTCCAGTCGGCTTGGCGGCAAGCCCCTGGTCAACATTGCAGGCAAACCCATGATCCAGCGGGTATTTGAGCAATCCCAAAAATCATCCGTGGTGACAAGAACCATTGTTGCCACGGATGATGAACGCATTGTCAATGCCGTAAAGGCATTTGGCGGAGACGCGGTAATGACCTCGGACACCTGCCGGTCAGGTACGGACCGGGTGGCTGAAACCGCCAAGATGCTTGGTGCGGCACCGGAAGATATCATCATCAATATCCAGGGGGATCAGCCTGTATTTAACCCGAAAAGCCTTGATGACTTGATCCGTCCCTTTGACGAAGATCCCGGCCTTGCCATGTCCACCCTGGCGTATAAGATCAAAAACCCCCGGGAGATTACAGATCCCAAGGACGTAAAGGTCGTGTTCAACCGCCAGGGCTTTGCCATGTATTTTTCCCGGGCCCAGATTCCCTTTCCCCGGGACGGCCAGACGGATGTGGACTATTATAAGCATCTGGGATTTTACGCGTATACCAAAGCTTTCCTGGACCAGATCGTCACCCTTGACAGCGGCACCTGTGAACAGGTGGAAAAACTGGAACAGCTCCGGGTCCTGGAATACGGATTCCCCATAAAAGTGGCTGTCACCCGATATGATTCACCTGAGATTGATCTGCCCGAAGATATTGAACGTGTTGAAGCTATGCTGCGCTAATACGCCTGATTATCCATGAAGACATTCTATAAGATCATCCATACCTCAAGCCGGATCCTGTGGGGCAACAGAGAAAAAAGGATTCTTTGCGAGTCATTGTGGATGAAAGAAAACGGCCACCAGGTAGCCATTGTTGCTCCGGGGGATAGTCCTTTGTTTGATAAAGCCAAACAAAACGGATTGACAGTCTATCCCATCTCCTTCAAATCATTGGCCAGAATCGGTGAGTATGGCCGGCTTAAACAGATATTTGACGGAGAACAGCCTTTTGTGGTCAATGCCCACGGCAAAGGCGATGCCAAACTTGCCTTAAAAGCAGCCCAGACCATGGGTGTTCTCTGCCGGATCATGTCCCGTCACAATGGAGAACGGGTTAAAGGCACCTGGCCCAACAAAAAAATTTATAAAACCCGGTGCCACTATGTTTTTACCAACTCAAAGGACACAACAGCCAATCTGAAGCAGACCTTCGCCCTGTCAGACATGCATATTTTCTCCATTCCCGACGGCATTGCCTTGCCTGATGGAGCCGCGAACCAGACAACAAAAACTGCAGCCCGACAGAAGTTGGCACACATCCTTGGGTTGGAAACAGATGCCCGGTTCATTGGTGTTTTTGGTAAAATAGAGCGCCAAAGCCTATCAATGCTGTGCAAAACCGTTGATCAGCTGGGTCGCCGCTTCCCTTATCATCATCTGGTGATCGCCGGTAGTTCCGAAAAACAAGCCCCCATGGATGAAAAGATATATCCCCATGTGCATATGCTGCCACAAGCCGAAGAGAATAATGCCCGTTTATACCCGGCCCTGGACTGCTGTATCTATTTGCCCGACACCCGGAATTTTTACCAGGGGGTGCCCTTGGAGGTGACAGGGGCCATGGCCGGCTTTTGCCCGGTGATTGGTCCGGATACTCCCGGTATCAGGGATATTCTGATTGATAATCAAACCGGCAGGGTCTTTGATCCCAGATACTCGGAATCTTTGCTGAAAATGATCAGTTGGACCCTGGATGCCCCCCAGGCTGTCCAGAGTCTAACCCAGGCGGCCCGAACCCTGGTTGAACAACACTACACCATGGATACCATGGGGAGGCATATCTTGCGCATTTACCGATTACGCCTGATAAAAATCAATCGAAAATTTCAAACAACCCTTTAAATAAAATAAAAAATCCCCATGAAACCACCCCCATATAGAATAATTCATACCACCTGCCACACCGACTGGGGGGGACTTGAAAAAAGAGTCCTGAACGAATCTTTATGGATGGCGAACAAGGGGCACCAGGTCGTCATTATTGCACCTGAAAATACCCCCTTGCTCCAGAAAGCAAAAGGGTGTGGACTTAAACGATACCCCATATCTTTCAAACGCTTGTCTGCAATATCCGATTACAGCCGTCTTATTCATATTTTTAATCAAGAAAAGCCGCACATTGTCAACACCCATGGAAATACGGATTCAAAAATAGCATTACCGGCGGCTAAAAAGGCCCATATCCCTTGCAGAATATTATCACGCCATATCAGTACGCCTGTTAACAATTCCTGGTATAATCGGTTGCTTTACAAGAAATTAAGCCATTATACATTCACCACGGCCGATTATACCAGGCGTCACCTTCAGGAGGTTTTCAACCTTTCGGATCAACAGGTTTTTTCAATTCCTTCCGGTATTGTTAAACCCGCGACGCTTAACCCAAAGGATGAGGAGAGACGTGCCATGGCAGCAAAACTCAACCTTGACTCGAATACGCGTTTTATGGGGTTTGCCGGCCGGGTATCCCAGGACAAGGGCGTGGACACCCTTTTAAAAGGATTTCAGCAAGCAGCCGGACATATTCCTCATCACTTAGTCATTGCGGGGACCGGAGATTCATCTTTTCTCAGCCGGATGTCGGAACTTGCCCGGGATCTCAATATTGAAAACAGATTACATTTTATTGGATTCCAGGAAAATGTATGGCCTTTTTACCGCGCCCTGGACTGCAAGATTCTGCCATCCGTCTTTGAAGGTATTCCCCAGGTCCTCATCGAAGCAATGTATGCCTTATGCCCGGTGATCGGCTCCAGGACCGGCGGGATTGCAGACATCATTACCCATGATGAAACCGGTCTGCTTTTTGAAGTGGGACAATCCCGCGAACTGTGTGAGATGATCATTACAACAATTGACAATCCAGGGGCAACCATTGAACGGGCACAAAATGCGGAACAAAAAATGAAACGTCATCATACCATTGAAACCATGGGACAAAAAATTATCCGCATCTACCAGAACCATTTTAACTGTTAGGCGGACAATGGCTATATCAATAACGAAAGATTCATTTTCGTTCTGTTCCAGCGGGATGTAAATCCGGTAATACCGAATTTAAAAACGCCCCAGCGCTCATGGTGCAAGGCATCAGCGTCAATGACAAAGCGTTTTTTGTCCTTGTATCGGGAAAAATGAAAAAAACCGGCCTCCAACCGATTGAAATATATATCATAAATGGTCACCTTCCCTTTCTCCCAGATGGCGTAAACCTTTGTATTACTTACGCCCCTGGTCATTGTCGGCTGCAGCAGATCCACCCTGCAGTATGGCGGCAGGGTGCCGGAAACCACCTGCAGCAGTTCCTTTGATTCATTGAACGTCCTGTGCTCTTTGGGCTCCATGTGTTTTTTTATATATTTATATTCTTTAAGTGCATGCAGTTGTGAACGGTTGATCAACGTAAAGGGCCCGCATGGCCGGTCGTTATCAGCACTGATCATGGAATAGGAGTTCATATCTTCAGGCATGCACCCCAAAAGCCGTCCATACACAAGGTCCATATCCGTAAAGCCGATAAAATCATAACGATCCAGATTTTCTTTATCATGACGCAGAAAATAAAACATAAGCCGATAATCACAGACCCTTCGAAGAAAGCGTCCCGGTATGTTGATATCCAACCGCTGCTTAAAATCGGCAACCATCTGCTCGAACTGGTATGGAATGAGCGTAACTGCAGCATTAAGGGCTTTTGATTCCGTGATCCTGTCATTATAGACAAACCAGTGAAAATTAGGATGGTTGAACTCACATGATTTGGCCCAGAACGGGAAATAGGCCGGAAGTTCACCAAAAAAGGGGACTAAAAAGGCACTTTTTAACTGAAGATCAAGCATTAAAAAATTCCTGTTGAAAAAAGGCAAACCGCTATCGTTTGTATACAAAAATGACCTGGTAGACTAAGGGATGATTTGCTTTTTAAGTTTAGTTAGTGCATTTATACCACTAATAACGACCATCTCCTGACGAACATAACAAAAAATGAAAGATGTGAGTTGTGCGTTGTGAGGATAACAGCTTATTTTAATCTCACTACTCACCACTCAAAACTCACATCTTTCATATAAAACGGCCATGGGGCCGACCCGGCCTACCAACACTCAGGCTTCACCCGCAACAAAACGTGAAAGCAGCTTAACAACTTATTGAGACTTTCATATAAAACAAATTATGTAAGTTGCCAAGGACGCAATGTCAAAAACTTAAGCATTGAGTATATTTAACCATACAAGAACATCGAGAATACGTACCGGAAATCAATCTTCATGCCCTTTATACGCTTGTATGGTTTTGATTTAGAAACATCTTATCTTTATGACACTGGGGAAACAGTATGAATAAAACGGTTATATTTGTTACGGACAGCTTAGGCTCCGGAGGTGCGCAGCAGGTTGTTGTTGAGTTAGCGAGGCTGTTTGATTCTTCAGGATATAGGGTTCATATTATTGCAATCAAAAATGAATGCAAACTTACAATCCCTAAATCCATAGATATTATTTGTTTAAATTTTAAAAAAGGATTAGGCATTTATAGATGGCTCACCGACCTTTACTATTGTCAAAAATTAAGAAAAATTATTCGAAAAATCGAAAGACAAAATCATGTTGCAGCTATTTTTGCTCATGAGATGTTCTCTTCTTTTCTTCTGGGAAATTTTAAATCTAAGTCCCCAGTTTTTCATACGATCCATACGAATTACTCTGAGGGGTATTTAAATGGGAAAAAATCAGGTCGAAGATTTAAAAAACTCAGGAAGTTATATAACCAAAAAAATATATTAACTGTGTCCGAAGGAATTGCAAATGATCTTTTAAACAATTTCAAAGTTTTTCCTAAGTTTATACAAACGATGTACAACCCTTTCGATTTTGAAAACATTAAAGAATTAAGTTTGAACCCTATCGATTTTAAGGAGGAAGAATTCATTTTAACTGTAGGAAGATTTTCAAAAGAAAAAAGGCATGACATACTACTGAAGGCTTATTGGGCTGCCAATATTTCTTTGCCTTTAGTGATTATAGGAGATGGCCCCATATATGAGAAAGAGCATCTTAAAGAAATGATTGAAACGTTGGACTTAACAGAAAAAGTTTATCTTGCCGGGTTTAAAAAAAATCCATATGCCTGGATGAGGCGTGCAAAATTGTTTGTCTTATCTTCTGATTTTGAAGGTCTTTCAAATGTATTAATTGAATCCTTGATTTGTGGTACCCCGGCTATTAGTACGAATTGTCCTTCAGGGCCTTCAGAGATCCTTATCAGTACTCCTGACGCATTATCCCCAGTTGGGGATGTCGAAAAATTATCCTACAATATTGTAAAATTTTCTAAAAATCCGCCTGAGATCAATCAAGCCGATTTGAGTCGTTTTGACTCTAAAACCATTTTGAAGCAGTATGAATCATATATTGCTGAGCTTTCCTTCTAATTTATGGGGTTTGTTTTCCTGTGAACTATTATGCCGAAATACCCAATCAACTGAGAAATATGCATAAAACCGATAATACTTTTTTATGAGCCGACCAATAAAACTTTTTTACTCCCCGGACACAACTAAACAAATGCTGGCAAAATGATATCACACATAAATTTAAGCAAAGTCTGCAGTTCCGCACTGATTTTATTGGCAGCTACCATCCCTGTATCCACGGCCATGACCTATATGGTCTTAGGAATTTTCCTTTTGTTCTGGATTCTGGACAACTTCAAGAACCCGTTAAAAGAATTGACAGTTATCATAAAATCCAACCCTGTGGCGATGGCCGGCTGTACATTTTTCCTGATTCATATAGCAGGGCTTTCCTATACCAGTGCCGGGCAGGAAAAAATACTTGAGGGCCTCCAGAACGGCGGTAAGTTCCTATTCATAGCGATGGCCATGATCTATTTAAAGAAAGAAAAAAATACCCGGGCTGTTTTGATATCATTTATTGGTGCCATGGGAATAATTCTTCTTCTCTCGTATCTGATACGGGTCAGCATGGTGCCGGGCTTTATACCTGTAAAGGGCAACCCGTTTGACTGTTATGTTTTCCATGATCACATCAAACACAATACATTCATGGCATTTACTGTATTTGTTACGGCAGTGCTGGCCAGGTCGGCTAAAACACTTAAAGCACGACTTCTATGGACAGGATTCAGTTTCCTGGCCTTAATCAATGTATTATTCATGGTAAACGGGCGAACCGGCCATCTGATTAGCCTTGTCCTTTTTATGTACTATTTTTTTTCATGGAGCAACCGGAAAAGTATTGTAATCGCCTCTATCATCTGTCTTTGCATGGGGCTTTCTTTATGGGTCTATCCATCCAATCCTTTGTTAACAAGAGCCCGTATCGCAGTCAATGAAATAAGGGCATGGAATTACGGAGAACCGGCAAGTTGGACCTCATCTTCCGGTCTCCGCCTTGAACTCTACACAAATTCTCTTAAACTTATAAGAAAAAGCCCTTTCATCGGTACAGGCACAGGCAGCTTCCAAACATCCTACTCTAAATTGATAAAAGGAACCCAATTTCATCGATCAGACAATCCCCATAACGATTTTTTGATGGCTGGTGCTCAGTTTGGCGTGGTGGGTATTTTGGTTCTTCTCTCTTTTTTCGTCACCCAATGGTGCTATGCGCGATTGTTACAAAAGAAAAAAAGGATACTGCTTGCCCGGGGCTTTGTCTTAACCATCATAACAGCCTGTATGGTCTCGTCTCCGCTCAAAGACAGTGCTGAAGGCTGGTTTTTTGCATTAATGAGTGCAACCCTGTTTGCACCGCAAAGTTAGTTTTCGCCTAACCTTAGACACTTGCCTTGCTCGATCCATATCCATCAACAAAAGCCCGCCAGGAGCCATCCGGTAATTGGGTTGCGTCAACAGTATGCATGCCATGGCTGTTCCATCCAGCTCCGGAAGCATCAAGGACAGGGGTTGTAATGGGTTCTTCACTATAGGCTTTAGTCGTCAATGTAGTGATCTTAAAGCCCCAGACTTTACTCCCATATATGGGCAAGGTATCTTGGGCAAAACGAATCGGGTTATTTTGATACAAAATCACCCGTCCTGCAGGGCGTGCATAATGGGGATCTTTTTTGCGTATCGGACTTTTCTGATGCTGTTTGTAAGGACCTTTCAAATGCTGGGAAAAATATAGCCTAAGAGTCGAATTCCCCGAATCTGTAAACAACCACCAAATATCATTATAGAAAAAAAGACTATTGTCTGCAAAACGCTTGCCTTTCAGTAAGATGGTATCCAGTTCCCAGTGAAAAGGGAATGATACAGCACGATACAGTCGAATCTGCCGGAATTGTCTGGATTCAGGAATAAGGTAAAATTGATTTTCCCAAATAAATACATAAGGATAAGAAAGATGAAAAGGCTCGTTAAGGACAACCTTCTCATAATGCCATGTTGTCCCGTCCTCACTGCTTGCCAAGGCTATCTTTCCTCTATAACCGGTTTTAGTTTTCACCTCAGATTCAAAAAAAAGGTAGTGCTTATCTTCATACCGGACACCAAAAGGGTCTGCGACAAGTATTGACTGTCCATCGGATACGTCACAGGGGGATAGAATTGGGTTGGTTATATTGATAGGCGGTTGTAAGGTAAAAGGGGAAACACCCTCATAGATGCCGATGGACCATTGGCAATCAGGGGGTGGCGTTTGCGGAACCAATTTTTTCCTATAAAAAAATAAGTTGGGGATCTTAATCATAAAGCGCTATATGTATCCTAACAACTCGATATTATTAAAAAAAACCATGAACTTCACTATGCTTATTAAATTGCAGCCGTCAATCAATAACATCTCTTTGCATCCAATAACATCTCTTTGCATCCAATAACATCTCTTTGCATCGAATGCAATTGGCAGGCCCCCATTGAGCAACGTTGGATGAATCCAGGATTCAAAAAAAATCAACCTATAAAACGACAAGCAGACTGTGGAAAATCTGCGCTTCAAACAGAATGACTATAAATGAACTATTTGCATTTAGAACGATTTATTTTCATAATTTTGGCATTGTTTCCTGAGTTAATAGATATATTTTACAATGGTCATATGATATATTGCTATAAGGGTTTGTGCCCTGACGGAAACTGAAGAAGCATGGTTCAACCGTAACTTGCAAATTAGCAAAAAACAATAAAAGTATCCGGGGAAGAACACAATTCATGACAGATGTTACGATTATTATTTTAAGCTACAATACCAAAGAACTGCTTCTCAACTGCCTTAAAAGCGTATTTGAAACCATAAAAGAGCTTTCTTTTGAAGTTGTGGTGGTTGACAACAACTCCCACGACGGCAGTCCCAAGGCAGTTCTTAAGGCTTTTCCCGATGTCCGTGTGATTGAAAACAGTGAAAATCTTGGATTTGCCAAAGCAAACAACATCGTACTCAGAGAGACGAAAAGCCCGTATGCGCTCCTGCTCAATTCAGACACAATCCTGACCCAGGGGGCTGTGAAGGCAATTTGCGATTTTATGGAAGAAAAAGATGATGCCGGCATATGCGCCGGTCAGCTGTTAAATGAAGATGGAACAAAACAAAACTCGTTTGCTTACTTTCCAGGTATTTTTACCCTCCTGTTTAATGAGAGCCTTATTAATACCATCTCTCCCTTTCGGAAAAACAAACATTCCATCACAAACACCGAGGTAAAGGTGGACTCATGCATTGGCGCATGCATTCTCATGAAAATGGAAGCTGTCAGAAAAGCAGGCTTTTTTGACGAATCCTTTTTCTTTTTCTTTGAAGAGACCGATTTAGCGCGTACCATGCATCAAAATGGATGGTTTTCATATATCGTTCCCAAGGCAAGAATCTATCATTTAGGCGGACAAAGTGTCGGCCACAGTATTAAATCAAGGCTGCTTTTTTCCCAGTCCCGGCGAATTTATTATAAAAAACACTTTCCTTTGCTTTCCTGCGTATATATGCCGCTGATCATGGTAAGGCTGACGGCAGATTTGCTCATAAATCTCACGGTATGGACGCTGACTCTATTTTTTGCAACCGGAAAAAAAAACAAGGCCATGCTCTACTATGAACTTCTTATCTGGCATATGAAGGGATGCCCCGCCGTCCAGTGAGCCCTTAAAAAAATTAGAAATCAAACCTTTGGCAACGGATTGTGAATAAAAACGTCCAGTTCTTTTTGTTTTAAGTGAAGTTTAGCGTACTTATAGAACGTACTTTCAAAACTGCTAAGAGAAATAATAAATCCCGGCCAACCGTCCAGACAGCCCATTTTTAAAATATACATACTGAACAAGGCCCAGAAGCCATGGGCAAGAGCCTTGAACATCCCTGACTTTTGACCTTCCGCATTAAGCTTTTGGGCACCAAGGGTGGAATATCGGTTCATTTTTCTAAACATTTCTTCAAGATCCTTAAAAGGGATCTGAAAGATAAAGGACTTAAAGTAACCGCATTTCCTGTCACTGACCACCTCGTACCGTTCATGAACCGCGTCGGGCATGAACTTGAGTGCACCTTTTCTGAACAACTGGGGCTGGCGATAATCCGGATAAAATCCTGCATGCCGGATCCATTTTCCCATAAAATAATTTCGACGGGGGACATAATAGGCATCCAGGCTGTTGGGATCATTTATGATCTTAATAATTTCTTTTTTTGCAATTTCGGTACACCGCTCATCAGCATCCAAGCTAAACACCCAGTCGTGGCTGCACGCATTGATGGCATCTTCCCTGAGTTTGCCAAACCCTTCAAAGGGGAGCTGAACCACCCTGGCCCCGTGATCCTGCGCAATTTTTGCCGTATCATCGGTGCTGAAGGAATCGGCAACCACCACTTCGTCCGCCCAGGCCACACTTTTTAATGCAGCTTCAATTTTATCGGCTTCATTATACGCTATAATATAAACAGACAACTTCGGGGCTGAAACTATACTCATACGGTGGTTTCCTTCTTATTTTTTAATGCATACTGTATCTTTTCAAACACTTCAGGAACGGTCAGCTCTTCCATGCACCTGTAGTGTCTGCATGGGGTATGGGCGTAACAAGGGGAACACTCCAGGTCCTTTTGAATTACTGTGTGTATAAAACCATAGGGGCCAGTCCGAACCGGGTTGGCCGGTCCGAATATGGCAAAGACCGGAACATCCAGGGCCGCGGCAATATGCATGGGTCCGGTGTCGTTACAGATAAAATACCGCGACTTTGCAATGACCGGCAAAAGATCCTTGAGACCTGTTTTCCCGGCAATGGACACGGCGTTTCCCTTTGATGATTGTTCCACCGCCAATGCAATATCCGCCTCGGATGCAGAGGCGATGACCACGGCAGGCAGGTCCAGCATGGATGCAAGCGCCCCGAATTTTGAGGCGTGCCACCGGTTGGCCGGTTTCCCGGCAGAGGGACAGATAATGGCATATTGATCCGGCAGTTGTTTCATAATATCAGACACGGGGTTATACGGCGCAAACGGATATTTAACCTTGTCAACGCAACAGCCCATGAAACGCGCAATTTCAAGATACCGGTCAATGGCGTGAATGTTCATTGATCCATGAATTTTATGGGTATAAAAAAGGGGGCTGCCTTCATCCGACTCTTTAAATCCCAAACGGACAGGGGCCTTGGAAAACGCAGAAATCACACCGGAGCGAAACAGGCCTGACAAATCAATGCACACATCATAGTGCTGTTCTGCCAGCCCTCGTCTCAAATCGTTTATCTCCTTTAGTGTCAGCCTGAGCCGGGCCGGCTTTTTCCATTGGTCTTTGTTAATCACCCACAGACGGTTGATCATGGGGTGCCCCTCCAGGAAGGTATGAAGTCCATGGGCCACCACCCAATCAATCCTGGCCCATGGAAACCGCTGTTTCAATGCGTAAAGAAAGGGCATGGAGTGGACAATATCCCCCAGGGCACTGGGCTTGACAATTAAAATCCGGTTGACCCCGGCAAACAGATCCTTTTGGGCATCAGCCATTAAATCCCTCCTTTTCCAGAAAAGAGTTGCAGGCCGCCATCACCATATCCACGGTAATTTTATCCATGCATTTATGATCCGTGGGGCACTGCTTTTTCAGGCAGGGACTGCAGGGAACCGACTGC
>NZ_DDYV01000268.1:0-3275 GCF_002348205.1 Desulfobacter sp. UBA2225
CTTTATCGGCATTATTCTCGCTTTTCCTGTATTTAGCCTGACCTATTATACAATGGTGAGAACATCAACACCCGGATTCTGCGCCTCCTGCCACGAAATTCAACCTGCCTTTAACGCGTGGAAGACCTCTACCCATGTAAACAACGCCCAGGGATTTGTCGCTGATTGTATGGACTGCCACCTGCCTGCCCCGCAGGACACAATTAACTTCTTTTATACAAAGACGGCCCACGGCATCAAAGACGTATTCGTCCATTTTGCCTATGGGACCTATGATCGGGAAAAGAGCCGTGATCATACCTATGAAACCTTTAAAAATGCACAATGCCAAAAATGTCACCGAAATATTTTAAATATCCCGGATAAAAGGGGAGCCATGCTGGCCCACCGGACAGTTTTATACCCCAAAGAAGGATATGAAAAAAAATGCGTAGACTGCCACAGGAATCTGGTTCATGTGGACAGTGAAATTTATAGGTATAAAGAAAAACAGCCGCCGTATAGAGGATTAGGGATTTAGGTTTTATAAACCTTGCAACGGTTACAAATAAAATAAGGGGATACCATGAAAAAGAAATTGAGTGCACTGCTGGCAGGTGTATTTATCACCGGTATATCCACATCCACGGTTTTGTGTTCGGATATCCAGATGAATATACCAAAATCAAAAGAGTTTAGAATTGAGCGGTCCATGTCACCGGAAGCCATGGCATGTATCGAATGTCATAAAAAGCAGCATCCGGGGATCTTTTCTGACTGGGCGGCCAGTCGTCATGCCGCCGCCAATATTACTTGTTACGACTGCCACGCTGCCGAGGTGCATGATCCGGACGTCAGTCAATCCCATTTTAAAGAGTACGAGACAAACGATACTAAATACGGGCAAAAAAAATACATGGTTCCGGTTTCTGCCGTGGTCACTCCCAAAGACTGCTCCCGCTGTCATCCCGATGAAGCAATGCAATACAGCAAGAGTAAACATGCCAATACCCTTGAGATCATCTGGAAAATAGATCCCTGGCTCAACGATGGCATGAACAGTGAGTTTGAGCGGGTAAACGGCTGTTACCATTGCCACGGCACCATTTTAAGCTTAAAAGACAAAGAGCTTGATCCGGCAACCTGGCCCAATGTAGGTGTGGGACGGCTGAATCTTGACGGCAGTAAAGGCAGTTGTACAAGTTGCCATACAAGACATCGTTTTTCTGTTATGGAGGCCAGAAAACCCCAGGCCTGCGGGCAATGCCACCTTGGTCCGGATCACCCCCAGATTGAAATCTTCACAGAATCAAAGCACGGAGACATTTACGATGCCTTTGGAGATGAATACAACTGGACCGCCGCACCTGGTAACTGGAGTCCTGGCGTTGATTTCAGGGGACCAACCTGTGCCTCGTGTCATATGTCCGGTGCCGGCAGTGTGATGACTTCCCATGACGTCACTGAAAGATTATCCTGGGAATTGCAAGCCCCATTGACAATCAGGCCTGAAGATTTTAAACCGTTTCCGGCCCAGACAAATTGGCAGGAGGAACGGACTAAAATGCAGGAAATCTGTATGCAGTGTCACGGAAAAAGGTGGACCGAATCCCACTACAGCCAGATGGATCAAACCATCAAAGAATATAATGAAGTATATTTCATACCTGCTAAGGCCAAACTTGATGAACTCTACACAAAAGGCTTGCTCGACAAAACCCGCTTTTTTGATGAACCCCTTGAGGTGGAGTACTATGAACTATGGCACCATGAAGGGCGCCGGGCAAGGATGGGGGCTGCAATGATGGCCCCTGACTACTCATGGTGGCATGGATTTTATGAATGTAAAAAACGGTTCAATGCGTTTATGGAAGAAGCCAATCACCTGATTAAAACCGGTGAAAAATCCTACAAAGCGGAAAATTATCCAAATGCCACCGGGAATACGACAAAACCACCTGAACTATTTAAACAATAGTTAACACCGAAAAGTAAATGCAGCCGTCCAATATTAATTTGAGCGGCTGCATTCTTATCGATTGTAGAGGAAAATTATGAAATGGGCCTGGGATGCTGAAAAAGAAATATCAAAAGTTCCGTTTTTTGTAAGAAAGAAGGTTCGGAAACGGGTTGAGAAAGAGGCAACAGAAAGCGGATGCTCCATGGTTTCATTGGATCATGTCCATGCAGCACGCAAACGCTTTTTATCAAACATGGAATCGGAAGTTAAAGGATATCAGATAGAGGTCTGTTTCAGCCAGGGAGGATGCCCCAACAGTTGCGTTGAAAAAGATACGTTGACGGCACGGCTTGAAGCGCTGCTTGCGGCAGAAGACCTTTTGGGATTTCTGCAAAAAAGCGTTCCGGGCAAGCTCAGATTCCATCATGAATTCCGGATCAGCGTTTCCCATTGTCCCAATGCCTGTTCCCAGCCACAGATAAAGGATATTGGTATCATTGCCGCCATGTATCCCAGGACGGAAGAAACCTTGTGCAGCGGATGCCTGGCCTGTGTCAATGTCTGCAAGGAAAAGGCCGTTGCCCTCTCCAACACGCCCTTTCCCCTGATTAATACCCGGGCCTGCCTGGGCTGTGGTGCCTGCGTTCGCGCCTGCCCAGCAGGTTGCATCCTGTCCGGAGAGAGGGGATACCGTGTTCTGCTCGGTGGCAGGTTAGGCCGCCATCCCAGGCTTGCCCGTGAGCTGCCACACCTTTTTACCGAAAGTCAGGTTCTTGAAGTGGTCAGAGCCTGTCTGGCGTATTACAAAAAGAACAGCCGGGAAGGCCAAAGGTTTTCGGCCCTGCTGGGCGACAACGATATCCCCCGGGACATACTTCAAGCCGTTTTGCCGCAGTAATTTATTTTTCCCGCCGGGCTATTTCATCAGATTGGCGGGGCAATGGTGACGATGATCCGCATTTGGGTCTCTGCCATTACCCCGTGGGGTTCCCTGATTTCCGAAATCAGGATATCCCCCTTATCGGCTGGAATTTTTGTATCATTCTCCCCGAGAAACCATCCCTTTCCTTCAAGAACCTGTATGGACAATTCCCCGTCCAGGTCGTGGGAGTGAACCGGAAACGTCACTCCGGCATCCAGATTAAAATTGATGATTTTGAAAAATTCTGAAGTTTGAACTAAAAAAAATCTCTTCATCGCTCCAGGGGTAAATTCGTTGGTTTCTGTGAGTTTTAAAACTTTCATGGATTTTTCCTTTCACATTCTAAAAAAATTATTTTGCTGTTTGCCGGGTCTGATTATAACGGATTTGGGGGACTGGGTCGGGGAGCGATGA